>PMUF01000292.1 GCA_003167015.1 Chitinophagaceae bacterium
GGCAACGAAGACTGACCAGGTAAGATTCGTTCAGGGCATCGACGAGACTATCCAGTTCCAGTTGGGCTTTCCCAGCGGGGCCGTGGCCTCCTGTCTCTCGACCTACAACATGGATAACCTCGACAGATTCTTCCTCGACGGAACGGCGGGCTATGCCGAACTCCTACCAGCTACAGGATATGGACCGACAAAGGGGCATACCAATAAAGGTGAGCTGACGCAGCCAGATACCGTACACCAAACCGTCCAGATGGACGAGATGTCCGGCATCCTCCTGCAGGGCCACAAGCCCGTGGTGCCGGTCGATGGGGAAGAGGCGTACAGGGATGCGGTGGTCGTCGATGCGATCTATGAGGCTGCCCGGACAGGACAGAAGGTGATGCTGAAGGCATGAGCGTCCTACTCCGATCTTAAGCTCTCCACAGGATTCGCCAGGTGATGGATGCCTTCGCTACAGCGCATCGACATCGGGGATGATGACCACACTGCGGAATTTCCTGTCATTATGGAGGATAGCGGTCTGCTGCCGGATCACATGCTTGGCGAAAGAAATGGTCTGCCCATCCTTGGGCAGCTTCAGCATCAACTCCATCAGGTATTGGTTGCGGACGCGGGCAATCACGGGCTCGGCAGGGCCGATGAGATAGGCAGGAAATTCCTTTTTGAGCGTGATAGCGAAGAAGCCGGCAGCGGCCTCCACGATGGCCTTGTCACGGTGGCGGAACGTTACCCGGATGACGCGGGCATAAGGCGGATAACCGAATTGCTGGCGGAAGGGCAGCTCGTTGTGAAAGAACAGCCGGTAGTCATGTGCCTTGACGTAGCCCAGCACCGGGTGAGCGGTATCTGCCACCTGGATGAGGACTTTTCCTTCGCCGTCTTTGCGGCCTGCACGCCCGCTCACCTGTTCCATCAGTTGGAAAGCCCTTTCATTGGCGCGGAATTCGGCAAAGTGGATGATGCTATCGGCATCGAGGATGCCCACNNGCGATCATCTGCGTCCCCACCAGGATATCGATCCTATGCTGCTCGAATTGCTGGATCAGCGTGTCATGGGCGGTCTTTCCTCGTACACTGTCAATGTCCATGCGGGCAATGCGGGCCTTGGGGAAGACTTCTTCCAGATGTTCCTCTATCCTCTCCGTACCGAAATTGCGCTGGACAAAACGATGGTTGCCGCAGGCGGCACAGGTTGTGACGGGCGGGTATACGGTACCGCAATAATGACAGTGCAGCTTATTGGTCAGCTTATGAAAATTCAGCGAGACATCACAGTTGCGGCATTGCGGTATCCAACCGCAGACTTCGCAGACCTGGTAGGGCGAGTAACCGCGGCGATTCTGAAAAAGGATGACCTGCCGGCCGGCAGCCAGGGATTTTTCGATCTCGGCGTGCAATGGAGGGCTAAGGATCGGCTTGCCATGATCACGGCTGCCGGTCAGCGGATCGTCTGATGATGGCAGTTTGTCTTCGTGCTGCGGCTCGCCGGGGGAAAAAAGATCGCGCGGGGGGCCGGAGGGGACGGGCACGGCCCGGCGCTGATGAGCCGAAAAGCGGGTGCCGCCTGCACGCAACGCTTTGGTATCGATGATGGAAATCTCCGGCAGCGGCACGTTACCATAGCGCTCATTCAATTCGACCAGCCCATATTTGCCTATGGTGGCATTATAATAAGACTCCACGGAAGGCGTGGCACTTCCCAACAGCACCCTAGCTCCAAAAAGTGAAGCGTAGTAAATAGCCGCGTCGCGGGCATGATAACGAGGGGCAGGCTCCTGCTGCTTATAGGAAGGGTCATGCTCTTCGTCGGCGATGATAAGCCCTAACTGTGCAAAGGGCAGGAAAATGGCCGAGCGGGCTCCCAGGATAACCTTTAACTCTCCCGTTCTGATCTTGTTCCAGGTCTCCAGCCGTTCGTTCTGGCTGAACTTGCTGTGATAAATGCCGACATAGCCCCCGAAATGCCGTTGCAGCCGCCGGATGATCTGTGATGTCAGCGCAATCTCCGGCAACAGGTAAAGGACCTGCTGTCCCTGCCGGATAGCGGCTTCTATCTGCCGGATATAGATCTGGGTCTTTCCGCTGGATGTGATGCCATGCAGCAGACAGAAGGAACGCTGCCCGAAAGCTTCGTCGATACTGTCATAAGCCGCCTGTTGTGCCGGCGACAAGGTGAAATCGATGGTAATATCCCTGGGAAGAAAGGCGGCCCGGTCGACGCTGCGGCGCTCGATACGGAGGATATGCTTGTCGACCAACCCTTTCAGCTGTTCACTGCTGGCGCCCGATTTTTTCAGCAACTCAGGGCGGGATACTTCTCCGACAGTCTTCTGCAAATGAAGATACGCCAGCAATAATTCTAATTGTTTGGGGGCGCGTTCCCAATTGTTCAGCAGATCGGCTAGTTTATCTTCAGCAGAATATTCGGGGTTGAGGAGGACATAGTTTTCTTTCTTGGGGGTATAGGTCTCTTTCAGCGACTCCCAGACAAAGCAGACTTTTTTTTCGATCAGCCGTTTGATCACGGGATAGACGTGCGAAGAATCCAGGATCTGCTGTACTTCCGCCAGCTTAAGCTCTTTCCGGATCTGCAGGGCTTCGGCAACCAGGAATTCGTCATTGTCGAGGTGGGTGAAATCGTCGCCTGTCTCTTCATTAAAGACCAGGATCGTTTCGCTGCTCAGTTTGAAGTGAGCGGGCAGTGCGGCTGCCATGACCTCACCCTCGCTGCAGAGGTAATAGTCGGAAATCCATTCCCACAGCTTTTGCTGAGCGGGATGCAGGATAGGTTCTGCGTCGAGCAGGTTGCCGATAGGTTTGGGCTCGAAAGCAGCAGGTTTGTCGTTATGCAGGCGTTTGACGATGCCGGCATATTTTTTATTCCGCAGCTCAACCTCTACCCGGCAGCCTTCCTTGACCCGGGCACGCCATTGTTCAGGTATCGACCAGGTGTAATTAGTGGGTAAGGCCAGGGGTATGATGACTTCGGCATACATGGAGGTGCAAATTACGCTAAAAGATCCAGTCTCAGCCGGCGACCCGGTCAGTCAGGATCCGCCCGTCAGGCGACAGTCTCAGGCGCCCGTCGGATCCATGAAGCACGATAACGCACGAGTCCTTCTTCCATCAGGTCGTAAACGCGGGCTTTCAGCCAGGGGAGATCGGCTATAGTCAGCGCCTGTACACCGATTTCCGGCAGGAAGATAGCCCGGGTAGCACCCGGACGGAGGGAAAACAGTGTGGAATAATGCATCCGGTCATAGGTGTCGAGGAAAAGAATAGGTTGGACCGGGGTCCGGGTCTCGATAGCGATACGGAAAGCGCCGTCATAGAAGTTGGCCAGGGGCTGGTGGGTCTCGTTGAAAGTTCCCTCCGGAAAAATGAAGACGGACAGGTCACTGGCCAGCATGGATTTCAATTCGCGAACGCTGCGCGACCTGCCTGTTTCGGTGGTCCTGTCCACCAGCACGACAGCCCGGCTATAAATATAGCCGAAGAAGGGAAATTTTGTCATTTCAACCTTGCCCAGGATGCGGAAAGAATTGCGGCGAACAGCCTGCAGGATGAGTGGGATATCCAGGTAAGAGATATGATTGGCGACAAAGACATACTGCCTGCGGGGATCCGGAATGGACTCGAAGATATTGGTATGACGGATGCCAACCAGCATAAGCCAGGCACTGTCCCAATAACGGCAAGCCTTGTAGATCCTGTCACCTCCTCTTTTTTCATCCTGCAGTGAAAAGACGACCACGAAAGGCAGAACGCAGAACATCCCGGCTATGAACAGCAGGAGGGCATAGATGCAATAAAGCCACCAAACGGGTTTGATCAATTGACGCATAGCAATCGGATTCAGGTCTTTGCAGGACTACAGACGAAAATAAGGAATAATCGGGCAGTGTAAATGGATGTTGATTTGGATTAAGATTTGGGGAGTATCTTTGCGGGCTGATGAACGACATGTTGCATAAGACGGTAGCCTTGCATACACTGGGATGTAAGCTCAACTATTCGGAGACATCCGGTCTCGCCAGGATGCTGGAGAACGAGGGTTTCATCCGGCGGGAATTCGACGAGCCCGCCGATGTGTATGTGATCAATACCTGCTCTGTCACGGAAAATGCCGACAAGGAATGCCGCTACCTCGTCCGGAAGATCCAGCGGCAGGCGCCCGATAGCCTCGTGGTGATCACTGGTTGCTACGCACAGCTCAAGCCCGCGGAGATCGCAGCTATCCCCGGCGTGGACCTGGTCCTGGGCGCGGCGGAGAAATTCAACCTGGCCGCCCACCTCAGGGAATTGTCCAAAGGTGATCCCACTAAAATCTGCAGCTGCGATATCTCAGCCGTTAGCGGTTTCCATGCCTCTTATTCGCTGAATGACCGGACACGGACCTTCCTGAAAGTGCAGGATGGATGTGACTATAACTGCTCCTTTTGTACGATCCCGCTGGCCAGGGGTAAAAGCCGGTCGGGTACGATTCAAAGTACGGTGGCGACGGTGAGGGATCTCGCGGCCCGCGGGGACGTAAAAGAAATTGTGCTGACAGGGGTCAACCTGGGAGATTTCGGGAAAGGGGACGCCTCCGGCGCCCACGGACTTAATGACATCCGGGAGGAGAATTTTTTCGGGCTGATGAAAGAATTGGATCTCGTCGACGGTATCGAACGGTACAGGATCTCTTCGATAGAACCCAACCTGCTGACACCGGACATGATCGAATGGGTAGCCCGTAGCCGGCGGTTCATGCCGCATTTCCATATTCCCTTGCAGAGCGGCAGCAATACTATCCTCGGGCTGATGCGGCGCCGGTATAAACGGGAGCTCTATGCAGAGAGAGTGCGGTTGATCAGAGAGGTCATGCCACATTGCGCGATTGGGGTAGATGTCATCGTCGGTTTTCCCGGTGAGACGGCAGACCATTTCAAAGCGACAGTCGAATTCCTGCAGGAACTGGACGTCTCTTACCTCCATGTGTTTACCTATTCGGAGCGTGATAATACCAGGGCCCTGGAGATCCGGCCGGTGGTGCCGGTGGCGGAACGTACCGAACGGAACAAAATGCTGCGGAATCTCTCGTATCTGAAAATGCAATCTTTTACCCGCCGCCATGAAGGGCAAACCCGGAAAGTATTGCTGGAAGGACATGTTACCACAGCGATGATGGAAGGATATACCGATAATTACATCAAAGTGACCACCCCGTATCGCGAGGAGTGGGCGAATCGTATACTGGACTGGAAATTATGACAATGGGGCAACTGCCGGCGATATCGGGCCGTATGATTAAATAGAACAATGAGGCGCAAGATTTGTTATCTTTAGGAGGAGTTACTATGCGAAAATTCCAGGTGACCATACAATTTGAGATGAACGATGAATTCGCGGCGCTGGTGCCGCCACATCGAATCTATATCAACCGGCTGATCGAACAAGGTATTATCGACCACTATGTCGTGACCATGGAAACGCAACGCGTTTGGATCACGTTTTCTGCCGAGGACAAAAAGGATGTTGAAAAATATTTAGCCAAATCCCCCCTCTTCAAATACTGGACCTACGAGATCAATGAGTTGTTCATGGTAGATGGCCTGCATTACAGGCTGCCGGTGGTGCAGCTGAATTAACGCGGTTGCGTTATCGGTTGTGTCTCGACCAGGCAGGCTTGTGCTTCAAAACCTTCTCATAAATTTTACAGCCCGGCTGGTGGGCCCCCGGAAGATAACCGGTACTCATCAGGAACTCCCCGACAATTTCCCCGCCGGTGAACCGGAAGGTCGATTTGAACAGTTTGACCCATTCTTCCTTACTCAGCGGATGATGGTGATCGAGCCATTGCCGAAATGAGCCATATTCTTTTTGGATGGCTTTTATTGTTTTGGCGTTTTCGATCGTGGCGTCGATCTTGAGTCGATTGCGGATGATGCCGGCATCGGCCAGCAGGCGATCTTTCTGGCGCTGGCCATAACGGGCCACCTTGTCGATGTCGAAATCGTCGAAGGCCCGGAAGAAATTATCCTTTTTCTTCAGGATGGTCGTCCAGGAAAGACCGGCCTGGTTGATCTCCAGGATTAACCTGGCGAACAAGTCATTGTCATCCTTAATAGGAAAGCCATATTCATTGTCATGATAATGGATGTGCACATTGCCCTTCTCCAGGGTCAGGACGAGGGCGCAATAACCAGTCAGTTTTTCCATGGTGAGTGTCGATAGATGTTAAATATACTATAGATTTGCTTTCCTTTTAATTTTACCGACATGTCAAGAACCGCCTACTGCTATCTGCTGCCTGTATTCGTTGTATTATCCGTCGCCGCCTTTGGGCAGGTCAACGCCGGACTGCCGGAGCAGCTGAAAGGGCCGGGGTATAATCCTCATGCCTTGTTTGCTCCCGGATTCGATGGCGACCTCCATCTCGCCACCCGGTCGGCCAATGGCGCCCCCTCCCCTTCCTATTGGCAGAACCGTGCCGACTATACGTTGGCGGTAAAGCTCGATACGGCGACGAACGAAATGGAGGGGTCGGATATCATCCGTTATACCAACAATAGCCCCGACAGTCTGCATTCTTTATGGCTTTACCTGGAACAGCAAACTTACCGGGCCGACGCCCGCTCGAATTACTATACGACACCCGCACCCAACAGGCATACCGAAGGTTACCGGCTGGAATCGGTAAAGGTGCAGCAAGGCGACGTCACGGTGGATGCCGATTATATCATCACGGACACCCGGCTGCAGATCCGCTTGCGGCAGGCCCTGCCGGGTCGGGGGGGAAAGATCAGTATTATCATCCGCTATCACTACGTGGTGCCCGGCGATTTCGGCAACCGGACGGATTATGTGGAGACGCGCAACGGTAAGATCTACGAGATCGCCCAATGGTATCCCCGGATGTGCGTCTATGACGACAGGGGGGGCTGGAATACGCTTCCGTTCCTGGGCAGTGGTGAATTCTATTGCGAATACGGAGATTTCGATTACCGGGTGACGGTGCCCTGGGACATGATCGTCGCCGGTTCGGGCGAACTGCAGAACCCACAGGAAGTGCTGACGGCCCGCGAGATCTCGCGATTGAATGCGGCCCGGGCCAGTGATGCCACGGTCATGATCCGGGAGGCTGCCGAAGTAGGCGCCCCTTCGAGCCGCCCTGTTCACCAGGGTACGCTGACCTGGCATTTCAAGATGTATAATACGCGGGACGTAGCCTTTGGCGCCTCACGAGCCTATGTCTGGGATGCCGCCTCCGTCAACCTGCCGGAAGGTAAAAAGTCACTGGCGATGTCAGTCTATCCCGTGGAAAGCGCCGGTGCGGACGCCTGGGGCCGGGCGACAGAATACCTGAAAGGGTCGATGGAATATTTTTCTACTCAATGGTTCACCTACCCTTACCCGGTAGCCGTCAACGAAGCCGGTATCGCCGGTGGAATGGAATATCCGGGGATCGTGTTTGACGCGATCACGGATAAAGGCATAGAATTATTTGCGGTGACGGCCCATGAGATCGGGCACAACTGGTTTCCCATGATCGTCGGCAGTGATGAGCGTACTTATGGCTGGATGGACGAAGGATTCAACACCTTCATCGACATCTATGCTTCCGATGTTTTCAACAAGGGAGAGTTTGCCCCTAAGCGCGATCCGGAATATGCACCCGGTGGCGGCAACCCGGCAGACGAGATCCTGCCCTTGTTGAAGGACCCGCAGGCGCCGGTGATGCTGACGCGGGCAGATGCCATCCCGGAGAAATACCGGCACCCCATAGTGTATTTCAAACCGGCCCTGGGGCTGGTGCTGCTGCGCGAGCAGATACTGGGCAAGGAACGCTTTGACTATGCCTTCCGCCGCTATATCCGCAGTTGGGCCTATCGTCATCCCGGGCCTTATGACTTTTTCCGGACCATGGACAACGAGGCCGGAGAGGATTTATCCTGGTTCTGGCGGGAGTGGTTTTTCCACAATTGGGGCCTGGACCTGGCCGTGCAAGGCGTTCAAAATACGGCCTCCGGGGCGGAGGTAACTATCGCCAACCTTGATCAGATGGCCATGCCGGCCGTACTGGAACTGGTATGGAAAGACGGGACGAAACAGCGGGTGTCGCTGCCGGTAGAGACCTGGTTACAGGAGGGTACGTGGACACTGCATTTTCCGGCGACGCAGCCCCTGGCGGCCGTCACGATCGATCCCGATCATGCATTGCCCGATGAGAATAGGGTAAATAATACCTGGAAATCAACCAATTAGCTGTTTTTTAAAATAAATACCCTCTTACGGTTATGAAACTCTTCCTTGCCTGTACTAATATATGTAAGCAGTTCTTTGAAAAGGCGGAAAAGTAAAAATATCAGATTATCCAAATCCTGAAAAATCAACTCATCCAATCCATCCTTGAGAAAGAAGAAAACCGACAATCCAATCCTTAAAAAGATCATAGTATCCAGTCCTAAAAAACCAATCCAATACCCAAAAGACCGATCGTACCCTGAAAAACAAATCCTGAAAAACGAATCCGATCCTGAAAAATCAACCCAATCCCATCCCTGAAGAACCAATCCTGTCCTCGATTAACCAACCCCGAACACTCCTGAAAAACCCTTGAATCCAATCGTGCAGAACCCCGATTTAATATCGTTATGGAACCGCACTGATCGACCTCAAAAAATTGTATCAAGAATTCTTCGAAAACCTGAATGTTAGTATATGAATCCTTGTTCGGGACACTCCACTTTGCTTTTCCGCCTTTTCCTCCCCTATCGGTACCAGATTGATGGCCTCCACCTACTCATGCAATGACCCAAGCAACACAAAAGCAACTCATCGACTATGTCGATCTTTGCCTTTCCAATGGACATATCCCAGTCAAAGGACCGCAGCCCGATAACGCCGAAACACGGCAGGAATGGGAGTTTATCCGACTGGCCCTTGAAGCCATCCGGTACCATGCTCTCTTTGCCCAGGTCCGGGCCATTTGCCTTTCCCAATCAAATGCCAGCCTAGAGGGCTGATTTCCAACAATTTTAGAAGATTTTTGCCTTAAAAAGCCCGAAAAATTTTGTAGAAATATTATTGCACTTATCTTTGCACTCCTTTCAGCGGAAAAATTCCGTCAGAGAGAATGGGAGTTTAGCTCAGTTGGTTCAGAGCATCTGCCTTACAAGCAGAGGGTCGGGGGTTCGAACCCCTCAACTCCCACAGAAGCCTTCGAGATTTCGAAGGCTTTTTTATTTTCGATTGGACGTGGTGGTTACTCATTTGGTTTGAGCGATTGTCAAATGGTGGCCGAGCGCTAACCGTAAGTAAGGTCGGTGCTCTGTCCGACCTCGATAATATAACCGTCAGGATCGCGGATGTAGCAGCGGATCTCGCCGTACTTGGGGATCGGCTCCGTGATGAACTCGGCTCCCCGGCTTTTCCATAATTCATAACACGCTTGAATATCCGCAACACGGATATTCATAAAGCTGTTGATCTTGTCAGGATCGGGGACGCTCAGCGTTACCGTCGGCTTGTCCGGGGTCGGGCCACCTCCGACGTTGACAAGGAGCCACGTATTCGCGAACTGAACGTAAGCTGGTGCGCCGCTGCTGTCCCCTCTGCTCAGAATATGACCGCCGAAAACCTTTTCGTAGAAGCGAGCTGATAGGTCGATGTCGGCGACGGTGAGGAAGTGTGCGACGGTGAACCCCTCCCGCGGCGGCATCTCAAAGCTTTTCTGTCCGACTTGTACGGTGTTCGATGATGACGCCGATTCCGACAAAGATTGCTCATCCGCTGTTTTTTGTTCTTTCGTATTCATACCTGTTGGTGATTAGTTGTTTGAGACCTAAGTTACCAAAAATTGAAAGCAAATTGCAACACAAACCAATTAAAAAATTATGCCACTGATCATGGCAAGCGCCCGCTTTTATCTTTGGCCTTGGATGCGATGACATGTCCATTCGTAAATATGCGACAGCGAACACGATACACCGTCAAATAATATCCGCCGGACTTTGATCTTCCATTGACCTTCAAACCTTTCCGCAATGGCATTTGATTTGCAATGCACTCACACTACGACTATCACTTATTAAATCAGTTTATGATACAAGAAAAGGAATTCAAGGCAGTAAAATTCGATCACTATGGCGGCATCGATGTGCTCCACATTTCTGAGCTTCCCTTGCCTGCTCCGGGTAACGGCGAGGTGTTGGTAAAGGTAAAAGCAGCGGGGATCAATCCGATCGAGACGAAGATCCGGGAGGGGCTTTTGGCCGTCCGCTGGCCGGCCACCTTTCCTGAGGGGGAGGGCAGCGACTTCGCCGGGGTGGTGGCCAGCGTTGGCCCACTGGTCAACATCTTTGCTGTAGGCGATGAAGTCATCGGCTTCACAAATAACCGTGCCAGCCATGCCGAATATGTGCTTGTACCGATGGAGCAGCTCACCCCCCGCCCCCCGCAAGTGCCCTGGGAGCAGGCGGGCGCCCTCTTCACGTCCGGGTCGACAGCTTATGAAACGGTGAGGGCCGTTTCACTGAAAAAGGGCGAAACAGTGGTCGTTTCGAGCGCCGCCGGAGGCGTGGGCTCGATCGCTGTGCAACTGGCCGCACGTGTCGGGGCTCGGGTCATCGGCCTGGCGAGCGAAGACAACCATGCCTGGTTAAAGGAAAAGGCGGTCATCCCCATCGACTTTGTTGGCGACGTAGCCGAAAAGATCAAAGCGGCCGCCGGCGGCCCGATCGACGCCTTTATCGATACCTACGGTCATGGATATGTGGATCTGGCCATCCAGCTGGGCATAAAGCCCGACCGGATCGATACGATCGTCGACCCCGACCATGAAGCCGTCAAAAAATATGGGGTCAGGAATGACGGTAGTATGGGGGCCGCAACGGCCCAGGTGCTCGCCGAGCTTGCGGCGCTTATTGAGCAAGGTCGACTCGAGATCCCGATCGCGCATGTCTACAAACTCGACCAGGTTCGTGAAGCCTTCGCCGAGCTGGAGCAGCATCATACGCATGGCAAGATCGTGCTGGAGCCGTAAAAGCGAAATAATATAAATCCCACAGTTCAAAGCAAAGCTATTATGACGACAAGCACCATGACCGAAACCGTACAGTCAACGCAATTTGGAACGGAGATACTCGCTGGACTGAGAGCGATGCCGAAATACCTGCCATCCAAATATTTTTATGACAAAGCAGGCGATCGGATATTCCAGGAGATCATGAACTGTGATGAATATTATTTGTTTGCCTGCGAATTGGAGATCTTCCGGAAACGAACGGCGGAATTGGCGGCCGCGATAATGGAGCCCCGGAGCCCGTTTGATCTCATCGAGCTCGGACCCGGCGATTGCAAAAAATCGGCTTACCTGCTGCGACACCTGGTTCTGGCCGGCGCCGGCTTCACCTATATCCCGATCGATATCTCGTCGAATGTCATCAACCACTTACAGACAGAGTTCCCGATGAAAATAGCGGGATTAACCGTTAGGGGTCACGAAGAGATTTAACCTCAATTTGCTGCAACGTATCAACCGCGAACTGAACGCGAATTTCGACATTGGGCAATTCGAGCACTTTCCGGTGTACGACCGAGTCTCAGGCGCCTGTAAAAGCTATCTGATCAGCATGGCCGATCAGCAGGTCACGCTGTGGTCCGATGGTGGTGAGCAACGCATCCGGTTCGTGCGCAACGAGGAAATTTTTATGGAGATCTCTCAAAAGTACCGGATTGACCAGGTGGATCATCTGGCGTACGGGGCGTTTTTCAAGCCGGTGCAGCGATTTTATGACAACCGGGGATGGTTCGTGGACGCCCTCTGGTGCGCTGTTTGATGTACTACTCACGCATTTTTTCCTTTTTTACCGACATTATTCTTCAACCTGATCGACTGCAAAGAAGAGGCTTTTGCCAGCTTTGTCATTTTTAAGTATATTTGGAGTACCCGGACGATTTGACATCCCGGAACGGTTTAAATAATTCTAAATTATTGAGTACTTTCTCCGCCGACCTGTATTTGAACTAAGTAACCTACCTGTATTTGAACTGAGCAACCTACATGTATTCCTGTATTTGGCTAACCGGAAAAGCAAAAGCCCCTACAACCCCGAGGTCACTTTTTCTTTCAAACGGTATTACATAAGCGCCATTTCCACCCGCCGAACTCTTTGGGAACAACGTCATTCAAAATCCAGGATAATAAGACCTTTAAATTTAACCACTATGCAGCTCCAGGAAGAACAAATAAGCCTCAGAGAAGGCTTCGACACCAATCAGGATTTTCCTGAAATCATCGGTAAAAGTTCAGAGCTTCAGCATACACTGAGGCTGATTTCAAGGGTAGCGCCAACGAATAGCACGGTGCTGGTATTGGGGGAGACCGGGACAGGAAAGGAATTGGTCGCCCGGGCCATCCATGATAACTCATCACGTAAAACCAAAACGATGGTCAAGGTGAATTGCGCGACCTTGCCCCCTAACCTCATCGAATCCGAATTGTTTGGATACGAGCGAGGCAGCTTTACCGGCGCAACGAATCGAAGGGTGGGCAAATTCGAACGGGCGCATTACAGTACGCTTTTTCTGGATGAAATAGGTGAATTGCCGCTGGCATTACAGGTTAAACTACTTCGCGCTTTGCAGGAAAAGGAGATAGAACGAATTGGAGGCCATAATACAATACAGGTTAATGTCCGGATCATTGCCGCTACCAACCACAACCTGGAAGAGGAGGTGGAGGCAGGCAGGTTCAGGGCCGACCTTTACTACCGGCTGAATATATTCCCCATTAGCCTGCCGGCGCTCAGAAGCAGGCGTGAGGATATTCCCGTGTTAGCAGCTCATTTTATCCAAAAACTTTCAAAAAAAGTAGGGATAAAGATCACTAAGATCAGCAAGTATGTTTTTGAACAGATCATGGATTACGACTGGCCGGGGAATGTACGGGAGCTCGAACATGTCATTGAACGAAGCATCTTGTTGTCTGATGACAATTTTCTCAGTAAAATTTACCTTCCGGATAAAAGGCAAAAGTGTTTAGCCACAGCAGCGGAAGACGGGTTGGTTATGAAAACGATCGAAGAGAACGAACGAGACCACATCGTCAAAGTGCTCAAATACTGCAAAGGGAAAGTGGCCGGATTCGCAGGAGCTGCAAAATACCTGGGGATCCCCCCCAGTACATTGTCCTCGAAACTTAAACGGCTGGGAATACAAAAGGCCTATCATTAGTCTTGTACGGTAGGAGAGTGAAAAGATGACGGGTCGTTTTGTTTTCGTTTAATTACGATCAGTCGGGGTACATTAGTTGTCTATTTGTTCAGAAGTGATTGATCTTTACGTTGTTGGAGAATGGCACAATAATTACCAGTCAATGGGTATTAAAAAAACATCGCCATGAAGAAGAATAAAATCACCCAGACCATTCTCACAGGCGCCGTCGCCATGCTCGGCACAACCGGTATTGCCCAACAGGTCACGGCTGTCACTGACAAGATCGTAGATCCGCCGGCCCGCAGCGAGATCCGTCCGTTTCATGTTCACTTTAGTGATGCGGCGCTGGCCGATCTGCGCCGGCGGGTTCTGGCAACGAATTGGCCTGACCGCGAATTGGTCGGCGATCTTAGACAAGGCCTGCAGCTCGAGACGATGAAAAAGCTCGCGCACTATTGGGCGACAGAATATAACTGGCGTAAGATCGAGGCAACCCTTAACGCCCTTCCCCAATTTATTACGAACATCGATGGTGTGGACATACACTTTATTCATGTGCGTTCCAAGCAAAAGAATGCGCTCCCCATTATCATTACGCATGGCTGGCCCGGCTCGATCATCGAGCAGTTGAAGGTCATCGGACCGCTCACCGATCCTACTGCCTATGGTGGCAAGGCGGAAGATGCCTTCGACGTCGTTATTCCGTCGCTCCCCGGCCACGGTTTTTCCGGTAAGCCCACCGAGCTCGGCTGGGATCCCGTCCGGATTGCACGCGCGTGGATTGTGCTGATGAAGCGCCTCGGATACACGAGATATGTAGCCCAGGGCGGGGACTGGGGTGATGCCGTAACGGAGCAGATGGCCGTGATCGCTCCCCCTGAATTGTTGGGCATCCACACCAATATGGCGGCTACGCTTCCACCTGAGGTTTCTAAGGCACTCGCGACAGGCGGGCCGACACCGGAAGGGTTGTCGACGCCCGATGAGCAGCACGCATGGGACCAGCTGAGTAGTTTTTGGAAGACTGGTCTGGGCTATGCTACAGAAATGGCGAACCGCCCGCAGACGCTATACGGACTACAAGATTCACCCATTGGCCTGGCGGCCTGGATGCTGGACCACGACATCAAGAGCACGGAGCTGATCACACGAGTCTTTGACGGCAAGAGCGAAGGGCTTACCCGGGAGGACGTCATCAACAACATAACGCTATACTGGTTGACGGGCACCGCCGTTTCATCAGCGCGTCTCTATTGGGAAAACAAGTTGGCCTTCTTCGATATAAAGCACATTACTATCCCAGTGGCCGTGAGCGCCTTCCCGGACGAGATCTATCAGGCTCCGCGCACCTGGGCGGAAAAGGCATTCCCCCATCTTATTCATTACAATAAGCTTCCCAAGGGCGGCCATTTTGCAGCCTGGGAACAGCCGCAAGAATTCTGCGACGAGATCCGCGAGTCCTTTAGGTCGCTTCGCTAGCGCCCGCGATGTCAAGGTTTTCGACTTCACCTTCGGCTGACTAAACCGTCCGGTACGGATCGCGAACAAGCTATTAAACAAGAAAAATCTATTGAACATGTGCAACAATGACCAGAATCGCCGCCACTTTTTGGGTACGGCTTTGACTCTTGCCGCCGCTCCACTCGGCTTGCTTGGGGGTGTGGTTGCTGCCTCGGGTATGGACAGGCCGGGGACTCCACGCCGGAAAATGCAGGAAGATCCGACACACAGCAGGCCGGAAAATGATAGGACCCCGGGCCCCCTGAAACAGATCAATGCGGGTCTGTTGAATGTCGGGTATGCGGAGGCGGGTCCCGCCGATGGCCCCGTGGTCCTGCTGTTGCAAGGTTGGCCCTATGATATTCAAAGCTATGCCGATGTTGCTCCGTTGCTGGCCGCAAAGGGCTACCGGGTGATCGTGCCGTTCGTGCGAGGCTGCGGCACGACGCAATTTCTTTCCGCTGAAACTTTTCGGAATGGCCAGCCGGCGGCGGTGGCTCAGGATGTCATCGACCTGATGGATGCGTTGAAGATCGGGAAGGCGATATTCGGCGGTTTCGACTGGGGAGGACGGTCGGCCAATATCGTCGCGGCGCTATGGCCGGAGCGCTGCAAGGCAATGGTCTCGGTGAGCGGTTACCTGATCGCCAGTGTTGCGGCCAATAAGCTGCCATTGCCGCCGACGGCCGAATACCAATGGTGGTACCAGTATTACTTCGCTACGGAACGCGGCGCGCTTGGTTACGACAAATACAGGCATGATTTCGGGAAGCTTATCTGGAAGATCGCCTCTCCGAAGTGGGCCTTTGATGATGCGACGTTCCAACGCACTGCCTCATCCTTCGAAAACCCGGACTACCCCACCATCGTGATTCACAATTACAGGTTCCGGCTTGGCCTGGTCGATGGCGAGGCAAAATATGCCGACCTCGAAGCCCGGCTTGCGAAACTGCCGGAAATCACCGTTCCGACGATCACCCTCGAAGGGGATGCCAATGGCGCTCCGCATTACCCCGACGACAGTTCCTATCGCAAAAAGTTCACCGGCAAGTACTCCAACCGGGTCATTACCGGAGGCATCGGACACAATCTGCCGCAGGAAGCGCCGGCGGCGTTCGCCCAGGCCATCATCGACGTGGATAGCTATTGAGTAAGGTCGGTGGTCTGTCCGACCTCGATGATGTAACCGTCCGGATCGCGGATGTAGCAGCGAATCTCGCCGTACTTTGGGATCGGCTCCGTGAGGAACTCCGCACCTCGACTTTTCCATAGCTTATAGCAGGCTTGAATATCCGCAACGCGAATATTCATAAAGCTGCTGATTTTATCCGGGTCGGCGAGGACGCTCAGCGTTACTGTCGGCTTGTCCGGGGTGGGGCCGCCCCCGACATTCACGATGAGCCACGTATTCGCGATCAGAATATGCCCGGACGCACCTTGTACTGTCGCCTCTGCTCAGAACGCGGCCGCCGAAGACCTTTTCATAGAAATCAGCCGATCGATTGATGTCAGCGACGGTAATAAAAAGTGTGATGGTGAACCCGTCCCGGGGGGGCATCTCATAGCTCTTCGGATGCTCATCCGCTGATGCTGGTTCTTTCGAATTCATACCTGCTGCTTATTAGTTATTCAAGAGTTAAGGTACCGAAAATTTGAAAGCAAATCACAACACAAATTCAAACTTTCACCTGCCCATTCTTCCGTTTCCCATCCTGTAGCCCAACTTCAACCCACTACGGCATATAAGAGCAACCACTTATTTATCATGGGATTACCATTTACAAAGCGGCACTCAAAATGCTTAGATCATCATAATGACATCAACTAGTTCGTTATAGCGATAGAATGATCGATTAATATTGGATAGCGAATTCATCCTTTGCAAAATTCATTTTTCCTATGGTTAACCTTAAAGCGCAATATTCCTTGCGCGCTTTCCTTCTACACAGACCTACAGAAGGTATCATAATGATCGATGCCGGAGGAAAAATACTCCAGCTCAATCCAGCTGCAGCCGCGCTCTTCCGCTACGATAGCGCCGAGCTTATCGGCCAATCCATTCAAGTACTTATTCCGGCAGACAACCTCCTTCCTATTGACAATGACAAAAAGGAAATAGTCCCCGGGCGTTCGCTTGCGCGTAAAAAAGAAGGCACCGAATTTCCGGCCCAACTCAACATCAGCTATTGCCAACAGCCGGGTCAGCGATTAGCCTTCATTTCGGTTATGGATGTATCCGGTCAGCATACAATTCCCATTTGCGGCAGATAACCGGCCCGAAAAGCATTGACGACAGACTTTGGAGTCAGGACAGGTAATTGTTCCATTTCGGGCACGGCTATCCCTTCTTCATACCCGAACGGAGACCACTGAAAAAGCTTATTCTTCAACACTAAAAACGGGCGGTGATCGTACAGCACGAAAGAACCGTTGGGGAGATCGGCGATCTTTGCATCGAAAGTGACCTTTAATCCATTGCGATTGATTCTTTCCTGGTGAAGAATCTTATCTATTTCCCGGATGGAGGTCTTTTCGTTGAAGTCGTATCCCGGATTGCCCTTTAGCCAAAAAGATTTAAACCTGCTGAAATCAGCTCTGCGGCATTCGCAGCAGGGTCTGTGCCCTGCGGCAAATGCGGTGGCTTCATCGAGGAAAAAAAGCTCCGTCCATCTGTCCGGGGCCATGATAGGTCTTTTTCTATCTTTAAATTCAAGCCTGCAGGTGATCCATGCCTGTAATTTAAACGGGCGAAGGATTTCCTGCGCATGGTTGTGCAAAACGCCTCGGTTCCCCATCCAGGCGCCGCGGGCTTTCGTTTCAATGATACTACCGGCTGGATCGACCCGATTCTGCAACATGATGAATGAGTTCTTTTGAAACAGAATTTACAAAATTCCCTTTGTTTCTCGTACCTTTTCCAGGATAAACAGCTTATGGTCCGTTTAAAATTACGGCTTCCTTTATGGACAATGGTGGCGCCCGTTCTCGCCTGGCTATTATTTGCCGGAGCAGGATTTGCATCGGGAACCATCTATTCGATCCTGCTTGCAGCAGGGTTGATCGGTAGCGTCCTGGCGGCAGTGCATCATGCCGAAGTGATCGCACACCGTGTCGGCGAACCTTATGGCGCCCTCGTGCTGGCGGTGGCCGTCACTTCCATTGAAGTCGCATTGATCATCTCGCTGATGCTGACACCGGGCCATGAAACCGCCACATTGGCAAGGGATACGGTATTTGCCGCCGAGATGATCATCATCACCGGCATCGTAGGCGGCTGCCTGCTGCTGGGCGGAATAAAATTTAAAGAACAAACCTTCGGGTTGGATGGCGTCTCCGCCGCGCTGACCGTGTTGACAGCCATTTCTGTACTGGCGCTCATTCTTCCCAATTACACGTCCAGCATTCCCGGTCCCTTTTACAATCATCAGCAACTGGCCTTTGTGGCCGTCGTATGCCTGATCCTGTATGGCACCTTTCTCCTCATTCAGACCATTCGCCACCGCTCTTATTTCCTGCAGACGGACGAAGAGACTACTAAAGACGCTCATGCCGCTCCGCCTGACGGCCTCACCACATCGCTCAGCATCGTCTTTCTGCTGATCAGCCTTGTCGCCGTGGTCGTCCTCGCGGAATTCCTGGCCCCGGGCATCGAGGCAGGTGTCGACAAAATGGGCGCCCCCAAATCCCTCGTAGGTATCATCATCGCTATGGTCGTGCTGTTGCCGGAAGGACTGTCCGCCCTGAATGCATCCAACCAGAACCAGCTGCAATCCAGCCTCAACCTCGCCCTGGGCTCTGCGTTGGCCAGTATCGGGCTGACCATTCCCACCGTGGCCTTCGTCGCATTGTATAAAGGAATACCGCTGACCCTCGGAATCGATACCAAATCGACTGTGCTTTTCCTGCTTTCCCTTTTTATTATCTTACTATCGTTGCGTACCGGCCGCACCACCATTCTGCAGGGCGTCGTATTGCTGATCATTTTTGCGGTGTATATCTTTACGACGATCGTTCCATGATCACAGCGCCATCCCCGCACAAAATTTTCGCCGGTTTTTTCAGAAATTTTCCTACTTTCGCGCAACTTTTTCGCGACGGATTTCTCAAAATGGTCTATATTTGCCGTCCGAAATTGTCTCTGTAGCTCAGTTGGTAGAGCAGCTGACTCTTAATCAGCGGGTCCACGGTTCGAGCCCGTGCGGGGACACTGAAAATCAAGCACTTAGGAGGTAAAAATTCTGGGTGCTTTTTTGTTTGACTACAGCCCGCTACACCAGACCTGCCCGGACCACATCTTTACGCTGAGCCTTATTGATCCGCAAAATGACCGACATGACGATCACCGATAATAAAATAATGATCCCATAGCCATAGGCCAGATTGCGCTCGTCCTTCGCGGGAAGGAAAATGATGATCGACGAGCTTAATATAGAGACAAGGACATAGTTGATCCCCCCGGTAAGCCCGCTGGCCACACCCGCATTCTGCGGGAAACTGCTAAGACAGAAAGTAAAGAAATTATTGAAGGTATATCCTGCGCAAACGTGAATGATAAAGGCAAAAAACAACAGGGTATACAGATTTTCGGCATATGGAATGCTTACCAGCATAGCGGCGGCAAATAAGACCTGCCAGCCGAGATTAAATGACAGCTTCCTGAAGAAAGGCCGCTTGATCGTGGCCTTGCTGATAAATCCGCCGGCCATCAGGGCAAATCCCATGCATAATGAACTGTAGCCCGCAATGACGGCGCTCATATGAAAGCGGTGCTCGATAATAAAGGCGCCGGTGAGGTTAAAGATCATCACCGTACAGTAAGACAGCCCGCACATGATAATGCCTAAAGTAAAGGCCGGCGTACCCAGCAGCCGGCCATAGGTGGCAGCGATATGCCGGGTCTTGAAAGGAGCAGCCTGTGGTAATGTCTCCCCGCTAAAGATCAATTCCAGCACGACCATTATTATCGAGAGGGCAGCCAATGCATAAAAATTAGATTGCCAGCCAAATGCCGTCTGCAGATAGCCGCCGATAAAGGGCGCCACGATCGGCCCCGTCGACCAGATAATCGAGAAGAGGCTGAGATAGTGCTGTCGTTTATCCCCTGTATACACATCGATAAAAAAAGCCCGTTTGCCGACAACGATAAAGGCTACGGTCATCCCCTGTACTACCCGCATAGCATAGATCAGGTAAATATGATGAGTGACGGCAATCGCGATATTGGACAAGGCGAGAAGCACCAGAGAAATCAGGCTGAGCTTATATCGTCCATAGCTATCCAGCAGAGAGCCGACGAATAGCTGGAAGACGCCATAGCTGATCAGGAAAAAAGTCAGGGTCAGCTGCACCTGTATCGTACTGACATGCAGAGCCGCCGCCATACTGGGCATGGAAGGAATATACATATCGGTGACAAATCCGGATAAGGGAATCAATGCGAAGGCCGTCAATGTGGCCATTCTCGGGTGTTTCAATTTCATCCCTCAAAATTACCTTACCGTGCCGATTTCGGGTTAAACTTTCCAATCCATTGCTTATAGAATTCAAACAACCGATAGCCGGACCTCCATCGGCGTCAGCCCTGTCTGCTTTTTGAAGAACAGCGTGAAATAGGCAGGATATTCAAAACCAAGGCCATAGGCGATCTCCGAAATATTCCAGTCTGAATGCCTCAACAATGCGTTGGCTTCGCTGACGATCCTGGCAGAGATATGTTCGGTGGTCGTTTTGCCGGAAACCTCTTTGAGCGCCCGGTTCAGATGATTGACGTGTACCGACAGCGCATCGGCATATTGATTGGCCGTCTTCAGCTGCAAAGGCTCTTCCGGCGCATCGATAGGAAATTGCCGTTCCAGTAATTCCAGGAACTGATGGGTGAGCCGGGCGTTGGCGGTGAGGTTTTTTACAGTGAACTCCGCCGGCTGCATCTTCATGGCAGCATGGATCAGCAGGTGAAGGTAATTACGCAGCAGGTCGAACTTGTGAACATAGCCGGAAGCCATCTCCTGCATCATTTTCCGGAAAATGTCGCCGACCTCCTTCTGCTGCGCTTTATTGAGAAAGAAGGCAGGCATCTGACCTGTCCGCAGCAAAGGTGAATCTGGCAGGGCGCCGGTATTCTCGACGGGATGGACGAAGGATTCGGTAAAAAGGCAATACCACCCTTTCTGTTGGGCGGAGATGGCTTCCCAGGCATACGGAGTGAAAGGATTGGAGAATATCAGAACCGGCTTGTCGACGATGATGGACTTGTCGGCATAATCATACCGACCTGTGCCCAGCATGAACGAGACCTTATAGAAATCGCGGCGGCCATAAGGCGTCTTGCGACAGGTCACAGCACGGGGGAAAACGTTGAAATGCCCGGAGCCCGCGTTGTTCAACGAAGCATGNNTTATACAATTCAAACAACATGTGCTAATATCATCGGGATCCGCGCTTTTTTCATTTTTCCTCCTCTACCAGCTTTTCAACGTTTTCATTGAAATTCATTCGATTGATTCCCGCAATCCTGTCTAAAGCTGCAAAATAGTTATCATTCCCGGGCTGGCTTTTGCCACAGGCGAGAAATTCCATCACGGCGTCAAACCCCTTTTCCTTTTCGATCTTTTGGACCAGCAACGCATCGATCACATAAGCGACATAGAGATGATATTGCTGGCTGGAACCAAAGTTCTTATTCTCATTAAAGGCCGCCAGCCAATCCTTGTTGTCGCCCATATAGGCCTTGAACTGTTTGAATATCTCTTCCCAGCTGAATCCCCAGCTGCCGGCGTACAGGTAGGCACAGCCTTCATCGATAGGCTTGTTGATGGCGCTGACCGGTATCACCTGGTGGAGCCTGTCATGCCACAGGTCATGCAGATCGAAGACTGCGGGATCGGTATTGCTCCTTCCGACGATATCCAGGAATGTATTGTCGGCGAAAGCCGTCAGGTCATCCGCGGCTACTCCGTTATAATCCAGCTTATACATGACGCCCAATAGCTCTAGCGCCTCCTGGAAGGTATTACAGCAATAGAACTGCGTAGTGTAGTCCGGCGCATGGAGTTTTTTATCGAACTCTTCGGCCTTCTTCAAATAGGCATTCAATGCCGGCTCGTCGGGCGGGATGGTATAATGAAAAATGAAATGACCCGCCCTCTTTGTGTGCCAGGCTGCTGTATTCCGGCGCAAAGGCGATCTGAAAGAATACTGATCCCCCTGCTGAAAAGCGATCAGCTTGAAGCTTGCCCTGACAACAGGGGTATCCCTAACGATGGCCAGATAAGTAAACTGAACGAAATAGTCGGCGCTATCCAAAGGATCTACATTGGACAGATAACATTTGTAAAAAAATTCCTTACCGGCTCCTGCATTCCCCATCCCTCTTATTTCATCCAGCAGGGCCGATGTCTCAGGGAGATACCCTGCCTGTATAAATGCATTATCCTTATCCGGCCCGGAAGCCTGAGCCAGGAAGCCATCGAGGGAGTTGATCAGTCTTGCACTTTGCACGGAGTCGGCAGGGAGCCGAATATATTTGGGCACTATCACCGGTTGGGTCTGGCCAAAACAAACGATAGAAAACATCAGACCTAGTGCGGTTGGCGATAGCAGCTTTGACATATGGATGGTTTAGCGGGACGAACTTACAGAATATTGCCGATATCCGGGCAGATGCGCATCCGGCAGGCAGGTGCCGGGGACGGCGCGTATCGGGCGGGTTTGACCCGTCAGCGGACGGCGGTTGTAATGAAAGCGGACAGCCGGCGGAAGGGGGGCATTTAAAGCGGCTGAATGTGAATGGCTTGTGAAATGGCATATAAATAGCGGGGTTTGAGTATGCTCAAAAGCTATCTCACCATTGCCTGGCGCAACCTCGCCAAAAACCGGCTGTATAGCCTGGTGAACATAGGCGGCCTGACGATCGGCATTGCCTGCTGTATCCTGATCGGTCTCTACCTCGCGAATGAATTGAGCTACGACCGGTTCCATCAAAATGCCGGCCGCATTGTAAGGGCAACGACGGAATTTACTACGAATGGCACTGTCAGCCAGGTCGGCCAGACAGGCTCGATGTGCGGACCGCGACTGGCTGCCGCCTTCCCCCAAATTGAAGCTTTTTGCCGCTTCCAGAACTTCCAGCCTTATGTCGTCCGGTACGGGGACAAGACCTTTGTCGAACCACGATTCCTGTTTGCGGACTCTTCCTTTTTCAGGATATTCAGCTTTCCGCTGATAGAAGGGGATGCCCGGACCGCCCTGACTGCGCCGCATACCATCGTCATCAGCCGCTCGATGGAAAAAAAATATTTCGGTGAAGGTCAGGGGCTGGGCAAAGTATTACGGGTAGGCGGCACCACGGATTATGAAGTAACCGGGGTGGCGCAGGATGCACCGGCCAATTCTCAGATCCGGTTCAACTTCCTGGCTTCCTATACCAGCCTTCCCAATGCCAATCAGCCAACATGGTCGATCGAGATCTATACCACTTATTTCCTGCTGCGCGATCCGAATGACCGGGTCGGACTCGAACGAGCCATCAGGACGTATATGGGGAATCAAAAAGACGCAGACATGGCGTCCGGCGACTATCTCACCTACCATCTCGAACCACTGACACGGGTGCACCTCTATTCTTCGCTGGAAGGTCTGGAGCCGAATGGCAACATCACCTACATCTATATCCTCGGCGCCATCGCGCTGCTGATACTGAGTATTGCATCCGTCAACTACACCAATCTGGCAACTGCGCAGTCGGTCCGCCGGGTACCGGAAATAGGTATCCGCAAGGTGCTGGGCTCCAGCCAGCGCCAGCTGTTCGGTCAGTTTATCGGCGAATCGCTGCTGCTGAACCTGATCGCTTTTATCTTTGCCATCTGGGCCGCCATCCTGCTGCTGCCGGTCTTTGACCGCCTGGTAGAAAGGCCACTGGGTATCGGCGAGCTTGGGCATCCTCAGGTCATCGCCGGGATGATTTTGTTGTATCTGCTGATCAGCCTGGCCGCGGGCGCCTACCCCTCCCTGCTGCTGTCGAAGCTGCAGCTAATGAAAATACTCAAGACGGGTTTTTCCTTTTCCGGAAGGACAGGCATGCTGAGGCAATCGCTGATCGTTTTCCAGTTTATGATCTCGATGTTCCTGATCATCTCCACGGTGATCATTTTCCGGCAGCTGTCCTATATCCAGCACAAGAATCTGGGTTATGACAAGGATCATCTGATCGTATTGCCGGTAGACGGAGTTATGCGAGCCAACTATCAGCCGATCAGGGATGCCTTGCAGCGTGTGCCGGGTGTGCTGGCAGTCACCTGCGGCGCCGAGGAGACGACGTATATCCACTGGGATGATGAGATCACCACGACTGCCGATCCGGCGGCCACGAGAATGTATGTGAATGCTGCGCCGACTGACATCAATTTTGTGCGGGCTATGGGCGTTCAGCTCGTGGCAGGCAGCGACTTCACCCTATCCGACTGGCAGCTGGCGGACAGCGCGACCAATCCATTGGACCCGCATACATCTTATATGCTGAATGAGTCGGCCGTGCGGGCGCTGGGGTGGACGCCGGACAAGGCGATCGGCAGGGTTCTGTACCGAAGCGGCGTCAAGGGGGTCGTGAAGGCGGTGGTCAGAGACTTTCATTATGCTTCTTTGCATCAGGCCATCGGGCCGCTGGTGATATTTCTTGATGCGCGTTATGCACATATCTATCAAACCTTCGTCAGGATCAGGGGACAGGACCTGCCTGCCACGCTTCGCAACCTGGCGTCAACATGGAAGGAAATGGTGCCGCACCGCCCTTTCCAATATCATTTCCTGGATGAATCTTATAACGTCATTTATCATACGGAGCAACAGACGGCGAGGATATTCACCACCTTTTCAGGTCTGGCAATCCTATTGGCCTGCCTGGGTCTGTTTGCGCTGGCTGCCTACAGTACGGTCCAGCGCGCCAAAGAGATCGGCATCCGGAAGGTGCTTGGTGCAGGGGTCATGCAGATCGTGCTGCTGATCTCCGGCGACTTTGTCAGGCTGGTGGCGCTTGCTTCGCTGATCGCCTTCCCTATCGCCTGGCTGACGATGAGCAGCTGGCTGCAGCATTTCGCCTATCGTATCGGTATCAGCTGGTGGATATTCCTTATCGCCGCCGGAGTCACCGTTGCGGTCGCCCTGCTGACAATCAGCTACCAGGCCATCAAAGCTGCGCTGGCCAACCCGGTCAGGAGCTTAAGAGCCGACTAGATGCCTTCGCTTTGGTCTCCCTACCGGCGCAGGCTTTCTGCCCGTACATTCAATCCTTTTTCGAGATCGATCCCATGTACCAGCGCCTGGTCAATAAATTCCCGGAACTCCGGTGGATGGGCCGACTTCTTCCCTGTACGGGGATCTATCCGCGTGAATTTGGTCCAGAGGATCGCTTTCAGTTGCCGGGCCCCGTCGAACATCAGCATCTCGACCTGCAGCCAGGTATCGCCCCAGCCAATCAGGGCGGACTGAATGCCGACGGATTCGTTGTAGGTCGCCGGCCGGAGATATCGGATCTCATGCTGGGTAACGACAAAGGCGATATCCTGCTGTGCCCATTCCTTCAGATCGATGTTATAATGTTCTTTCAGGTGGTCTTCCCTGGCATTGAGGAAATAATCGATATACTTGCTGTTATTCAGATGACCTAAAGGATCACAGTCGTTAAAACGGACGGTATAGAAGGAGATGGGCGTCTTTTCCATCATTAAATTATTTATATTGGTCCTGCAAATATATACTTATGGCTAATACCACCACTACCGATGACCGGCGCGATCTTGTACTACATATCATTCAACCGGGGCTGGAAGGCCTGATGGACGGGTCCGTTTCGTCGCTGGCGCCGCTCTTCGCCGCTGCTCTTTCGACGAAGAACAATCATACCACCTTCTTAGTGGGCCTTGCCGTGGCAGTCGGGGCCGGGATCAGCATGGCTTTCTCGGAAGCATTGTCCGATGATGGCAAGCTCAGCGGACGAGGCAATCCCATCACAAGAGGTCTCGCCTGCGGCTTGATGACCTTTGTCGGAGCTATCGGCCATACCCTACCCTTTCTCCTGACCTCTTATCGTGCGGCGATGACGGTGGCCGTAATTGTGGTCGTTGTCGAACTGTTGGTGATAGCATGGGTCCGGAAACGGTATATGAACACTCCTCTGGGGAAAGCCGTCCTGCAGATCGTAGTGGGTGGGGCCGTCGTTTTCCTGGCAGGAATCCTGATCGGGCAGAGTTGAGGATGTTGATCCAGAACAACAATTTGGCCCGTTTGCTCAAAAACAATAAATTTAGGCTAATTTAGAGACCTTCAGTTCACATGAGAAAATTTTATAGCCCGGCAGTGCCGGGCTCTTTTTTTGAACTTTTTTCGCCCTCCTTTGGTACATCCGGACCAGTTTGCCTGTCTATACCCTCAGACTTATGCAGGACAACAGCGCTCTTGAAGAACACTTTTGGCTATTAGTTTCCCTGAAGCTTTCCGGCGAAGCGCATCCGGATGAACTGGCGGAACTGGACAGTCTCCTTGGCCAACATCCCGAATGGGGGTTGCGGATGGAGTTATTTGCCAATATCTGGAACAGCCGGACACAGGGCAAAACGGGTCGGGACAACTTCAGCCGGCATTCGCAGCGGCTCAGTCATCACCTGGCGTCACCGGTGCTGCAGTATGAGCAGGTTCCGGCTGGCAAAGACGTTGACCCTGCCACTTCTTCGCACCACCGTATCCGGCGAATTCGTATGGCCGTTGCAGCCTCACTGATGGGCGCCTGCGCTCTGATCTGTCTCTACACCCTTCACCGGCACTCCGGGACGGGCGGCGGCTATAACACCGTCAGTACCCGGCCTGGCTCCCGGTCGAAGATCCAGCTGCCCGACGGCACGGTCGTATGGCTCAACGCCGACAGCCGCCTGGCCTATAACGTCAGCGGGCCGGGCCTCAACCGGGAAGTACAACTGACGGGCGAGGCTTATTTCGACGTCGCCAAAGACAAAGACCATCCCTTCCTCATTCACACTCCGACAATCGACCTCCGGGTGCTGGGTACAACTTTTGATATCCGATCATATGGCAATGAGCATAATACAGAAGCCAGTCTCTTTCAAGGCTCTGTAGAAGTCATGCTGCACAACAATCCCGACAAGAAGATCGTCCTGCAGCCCAATGAAAAGCTCATCGTACACAATGACGAAATGACTGTCTCCGGTATCAAGGTGCGGCCCGCAACGGACGACACGCCGGATGAGCCGCTGATGACCGTAGGAAAGGTCCACTTCCAGCAAAAAGACAGCAGCTATATGGAGACGCTATGGATGAAAAATCAGCTGGCCTTCGACAACCGCACGCTGGAAGAGGTGGCCCTCCAGATCGAGCGCTGGTATGGCGTTCAGGTGACAGTGACCGATCCGCAAATGCTGAGCACCCGCTATAGCGGGGTCTTCGAGGATGAAAACCTGCAACAGGTGATGGAGGCTTTACGACTGACCGGCAATTTCAATTATACCATCAGGAAGAAGGAAGTGATCATTACCCCATGATATGTCTTGTCCCCTGAGGGACCACCGAAAGCGAATTAACGATTGTAAACAAAACCAAAATAGCCGCATGATGAAAAAAGCAACCTGAATTTACCCACCAAAGGCGGCCTACGGCCGACTCGACCGACAGGTCGGACATTAGCCGTTTGCGTGAATGGGCTTAATTTCCAGAGAAGCCCAATTCACGCACAAAATGTAAAAAGAAGGCGGAGAATGATTGCAGCATCCCCCGCCCGATAAAGACAGACACGATTGCCCCTCCCGGGGCGATCCATCCATCATTTACTATCAATACTAAATTATGCAAAAATTTAGATGCCGTGCGCTTTTTTGTGTACGCGGCTCATTCATCAAATACCTGCTGATGACGAAACTTGCCATTCTCTTTATCGTCCTTTTTTCTACCCAATCCTTCGCCAAATCCTATGGCCAGCAGCATATCAGCCTGCAGCTGGAGAAGGTACAGTTGAAGAAGGTGTTCAAGGCGATCGAAAATCAGGGTTACTTTCGCTTTGTCTACAAAGACGACATTCTGCCACGCGGGCAGCTGGTCAGCATCAGCGTGACCAATGCAACCCTGGATGAGGTGCTGGGCAGGGTGCTGACGGGTACGGCCCTCAGCTATCATAAGCTGTCGGATAACCTGATCGTCATTACACGGGAAGCCGCCAGGGCACAGGCCACCACACCGCCGCCGGCAGCCGTCCCTATCACCGGAAAGGTGACCAATAATAAAGGGGAGCCGATGCCGGGCGTCACTGTCGAGGAAAAGGGCACCAATAATGTAACGACCACCCGTGATGACGGCAGTTTTGTTCTGCAGCTGACGAATCCCAATGACACGCTGATCTTCACCTACGTCGGTTATCAGCAGCAGGCGGTGCCGGCCGCCGGGCAGTCGCAGCTGACTATCACTTTGGCGGCCGAGATCTCCAACCTGAATGAAGCGGTCGTTATCGGCTACCAGACGGTCAAACGCAAAGACCTGACGGGTGCGACGGGGATCGTGGACATAACCGATGCCAGCAAGATCACCGGCAGCACGGTAGGGGAAACGATGCAGGGGTTGGTGCCGGGCGTCACTGTGCGTAATGCCGGTAATCCGGGTGCCAACCCGACCGTCGAGATCCGCGGTGTAGGCAGCTTTTCTGACAGCGACCCGCTGTGGGTCATCGACGGCATGCTGGCCTATGGGTCGTCCACGCTGACACTCAACCCGGATGATGTGGCCAGCATCCAGATCCTTAAGGATGCCAGCGCGGCCGCCATCTATGGCTCCAGGGCAGGCAACGGCGTCATCATTGTTACCACTAAGAAAGGAAATACGGGGCCCGCCAAAATCACGGCTTCGGCCAAATACGGCATCCAGGAAATCCCGAAGAAATGGGATGTGATGAATGCAGCCCAGTACCTGAAGACGGACCAGGAGGAATATGCCAACTCCGGCATCAACCTTCCCGCCGGCGTTGCTGCACAGATCGCCGCTCCCACGATCAATACCAACTGGCAGAACGCCATCATCCGCACGGGCAATGACCAGGATTATAATGTAGG
The DNA here is from genome assembly GCA_003167015.1 of Chitinophagaceae bacterium. Classification (GTDB taxonomy): domain Bacteria; phylum Bacteroidota; class Bacteroidia; order Chitinophagales; family Chitinophagaceae; genus Puia. The sequence continues at coordinate 28,800 of PMUF01000292.1, forward strand.
CGTCTCCGGTGGCTCCCCCTCGAGCAGCTATCTCATTTCGGGCGGTTATTACAGTAATAAAGGCGTGCTGATCGGCAATGACTTCCAGCGTCCCAGTCTCCGGATCAACATAGAGACGCATAAGGGAAGGCTGATCATCGGGGAGAATTTGCTGTTCAGCAACAGTGCCGGGGAATATCCCGGCGGCGGCATCAATGCTTTCTATGAGGCGCCCACCTCGCTGCCGATCATTGCCGTACAGGGTCCTCAATATGCCAGCATCCCCGGCGACCCGGCCGGCTGGGGCATGGGCACCAATGATGTCCCTTCTTTTGCCAACAACTATGTCGCGGTCAATGCACTGGACAAGATCCACTACAATTTTACCCGGGCTATGGGCAATGCCTATGCGCAGTTCAACTTCACTCCCTGGCTGAACTACCGGTTCAATTTAGGCGCAGAGGCCAGCTTCGAGTATACGAAGGAAGTACGGGACACGGGTATCTGGCGGTACGAAAATCAGCCTGCGGCCACCTTTGTCACCGAAGACCGCGAGACGTTCACCAACTTCCTGATGGAGCATACGCTGAATTTCAGCAAGACTTTCGGCTATCATGCTCTCAGCGCCGTTGCAGGCTTCAGCCGTACATTGGACGATCGGAATTATACAACGGCCGAAATGACCAACCTCTATACGACAGCATCCGGCTATACCTATACGACGCTCAACACCGCACTGGGACAGCCCAGCGTCAATGGCGGCACTTCGATCGACTGGCGTCAGCATGGCTATCTGGGTCGCGTCAACTATGCCTATAATGACAAATACCTGCTGACACTGACCGGCCGCATCGACCAGGACAGCCGGTTCGGCCCCTCCCATCGCACGGGATACTTCCCTTCCGGCGCCGCGGCCTGGCGGATCAGCAAGGAACGATGGTTCAATGCCCATTGGATCGACGACCTGAAGATCAGGGGATCGTACGGCCAGTTGGGGATCAGCAGCGGGCTGGATACCTATGGTTCATTTCCCTATCTGTCGGTGCTGAACAATGCGCCCCGCGCCGTGTATGGCGTCAGCCAGTCGCCCATCGCCGGGCAGTACACAGCCGTGCTGGCGAATCCGGACATCCACTGGGAGACGAGGACGGAAAAGAATGTGGGTTTCGATGCCACGCTGCTGAATAACCGCATGTCGGTCACCGCGGATCTGTATAACTCCCTGTCGACGGGCGTACTGGTGGCGCTGCCGGAGCCATTGTACCTCGGTGTCGTGCAGCCCGCTACCGGCACTGCCACGGTCGTGAATGCTGCCAGCATCCGCAACAAGGGTATCGAGCTGGCCGTCACCTGGCGCAGCAAGGAGCAGCCTTTCAAATGGTCAGTATCAGGCAACCTGACCACGATCGACAACAAGGTCGTAGGTGTAGGCAACCAAGGTACCGATGCCTCCGGCAACAAGGTGAACTATATCGAGCCGACAAATTTCATCCGTGCGGAGGTAGGGCATTCCATCGGTCAGTGGTATGTGATCAAGGCCGATGGTATCTTCCACAGCCAGGAGGAGATCAACAATTACACCAACAAGAGCGGGCAGCCGATCCAGCCGAATGCCGTGCCGGGCGATGTGAAATACCTCTTGGCTAATGGCGCCACCTCTGTCAACGACAGCGCCCGGCAGTTTGTCGGCAGCCCATGGCCTACCCTGCAGGCCGGCGCCCAGCTCAATGCCTCCTATAAGAATTTCACCTTCAATCTCCAACTGGTCGGCGTCTTCGGTGACAAGATCTATGATGACATCCGGCGGGTGCTGGACAGCTACCAGCTGACGAATTTCCGCAAGGACATCGATCCCTGGTCGGCCAGCAATCCCAATAGCAAAGATCCGCGGCTGGCTGTCGAGCAGGCCAGCGACCCGACGGCAACGACCAACAATATGGCGGAGACATCCCGCTGGCTGGAAAACGGCAGCTATGTCCGTATCCGGAATGTGGAGATCGGGTATGTGCTTCCCCGCAAGGTGCTGGGCGCGTCGGGTATCTCGAATGCACGGGTCTTTATCAGCGGGCAAAACCTGCTGACCATTACAGGCTATCGCGGCATGGACCCCGATGTAGTCGGGAATGGCATCCTGCAACGGGGTTTCGACGCCGGCAACTGGCCGCCGAGCCGGGTGCTGTCGGGGGGAATAACATTCGATTTTTAAAAAGTCAAACACGACAACATGAAAANNGCATATTGGTTCTTGGTGCCGTGACGGGCTGTAAGAAAGACTTTCAGCTGACGGACACCAGTGAAGTGACGACTCAGTCATTCTGGAAAACAGCCAGTGACGCACTACAAGGCATCAATGCCATCTACAGCACTTATCACCGCGAGGGGCTGGCCCGCAATCTGTATTTTATGACCATGGTCCGGGCAGACGAAGGCTACAGCACCAGTCCCAACACGGACATCGTGAACACGTACGATGTGTTCAACATCACCGACTATACCGACTATCTCGTCACCAGTGTCTACCAGGACGATTATATCGGCATCAACCGCTGCAACCAGGTGCTGGACAATGTGCCCAACATCGATATGGATGCGACGCTGAAGGCACAGTATCTGGGAGAGGCGAAGTTCTGGCGGGGCTTCTTCTATTACAACCTGGCGACGATGTATGGAAATGTGGCGATCATGCTGCATACCTCTCAGCCGACGGATTATCCGCCCACGTCGCCGCAGGACAGCGTCTTTATGCAGGCGGAGCGGGATTTTACCGATGCGGCGGCAGTGCTGCCGACTTCCTATGATGCCGCCGATGTGGGCCGGGCTACGGCAGGAGCTGCCTATGCCATGCTGGGCAAGACTTATATGCAGACGCACCAATATGCGCAGGCGGCTACTGCCTTCGCCTGGCTGGTGACAGGGCCGGGCCAGGGGCTCTATTCGCTGATGCCCAACTACCGGTCCAATTTCGTACAAGCGTCGGAGAACAATGCCGAGTCGGTGCTGGAATGGCAGAATGCCCTGAACCCGAATGACAGCCATGACGATGACACCCAGACATCGGGCACGCAGGACCTGAATTACGGCACCTCCATCCCACCCTTCTTCGCTCCCGCACCAATCGGCTTTACCGACGGTCAGGCCAGGCGGTGGCCGGTATGGGAGTTCCTGCAGGAGACGACGACGACGGGGCAGCGTGACCCCCGGCTGGCAGCGACCTTCCTGTACGATTCGACAGACGTCAGGGGACCGGCCTATACGCTGGCCTATGGCATCATTTGGAACAACCTTGGGCTGGCAACCGATCCCAGCGTTCCGCACGGCAATATTACCGAAGTCTGCTTCCGCAAACAGCTGGACGACTCGACGATGACCGGAGAGGTCTTCCATTCGGGTAATAATAACCGTTATGTCCGGTATGCGGATGTGCTGCTGCTGTATGCCGAGGCGTTGAATGCACAGGGGCAGACCGCCGCCGCCTATCCTTATGTCGACATGGTCCGCGAGCGGGCCGGGCTGGCATCGCTGACCAGCGTCATGCCGGGTCTCAGCCAGAGCGACTTCCTGAACCAGCTGAAGCATGAGAGGATCACCGAGCTGACCGGGGAAGGTCACCGCTGGGAGGACCTGGCGAGATGGGGGGACCTCGGGACGGGTCTGGCCTATCGCGATCCCAGCTTTGCCTATTTCAAGGCCGGCCGGGATGAATTCATGCCGATACCGCAATACGATCTCGATGCGAATCCGAATCTGAAACAAAATCCAGGATATTGAAGATGCGTACTTTTTTCATTCTCTCTGCCTTGCTGGCCGCAGCCTGTTCCTGCGGGAAAGGCAGCTCGGGTGGCCATACCGCTTCGACACCGGTCGCCGCCGACACGACTTTCACCAACCCGCTGCTGAGCAGCGGCGCCGACCCGTGGGTGATCCAGAACGATACGACCTATTACTATATGAACACGTTGGGCGATCATCTCGCCATCTGGGCCACCGGTCGGATGTCCGCGCTTGGCAGCGCCAACCCGGTCACCATCTGGACGCCACCGGCCACAGGGCTTTATTCGAAGGATATCTGGGCCCCGGAACTGCATCTGTTCAATGGCAAATGGTATATGTATTTTGCCGCTGACGACGGCAACAATGCCAATCACCGGCTCTATGTGCTGGAGAATGACGGCGCCGATCCCTTGTCTGCCGGTTGGACCTTTAAGGGGGAAGTAGCGGATACGACAGCCGACCGGTGGGCTATCGACGCCTCCGCCTTTCAGTATAACGGTAATCTGTACCTGATATGGTCCGGCTGGGCGGACACCGTCAATGTCGCCCAGAATATCTATATCGCGCAGCTCTCCGACCCCCTGACGATCACCGGGCAGCGGGTGCTGATCTCCGCCCCCACCCTTAGCTGGGAAAAACAGGGTGCGCCGCCGACTGTGAATGAAGGGCCCGAAGCACTGATCAATCCAACATCCGGTCAGCTGTTCCTGACCTATTCTGCCAGCGGGTGCTGGACCGACAACTATTGCCTGGGGTTGCTGACCTTACGGCAGGGGGGAGATCCGCTGAACCCGTCGGACTGGAGCAAATCGCCCAATCCGGTCTTCAGCACCGATGCCGCCAGCGGGGCCTATGCACCGGGACACAATGGTTTCTTTATCTCGCGGGATGGCAAGCAGAGCTGGCTGATCTATCATGCGAACAGCACCGCCGGTGAAGGCTGCGGCAACGCGCGGAGCCCGAGGATCCAACCTTTTGCGTGGAATAGCGACGGAACTCCTAACTTCGGCATGCCGGCAAAGATCGATTCCCTGATGGCGGTTCCCGGCGGAGAATAAAACGACTCACATATGAAAAAAACGTTCAGGTTAAGCGCTTTTGCATTTCTTTTATGTTTGTTCTTTTGGACCCCGGGTGGTACGGTTTCGGCCCAGCGCGCCATCTGGCCCGCCGATCAGGCCAATGCCTGGTATGCCGGCAAGGGGTGGCTTCGCGGCTCCGACTTCATTCCCAGCACGGCCATCAATCAGCTGGAGATGTGGCAGGAGGCGACATTCGATACGGCTACCATCGACAGGGAGCTGGGTTATGCTCAGTCGATCGGGCTCAACTGCATGCGGGTGTTCCTGCATCATGTGGCCTGGCAGGTTGATCCGGCAGGATTCAAGCTACGCATGGATAAATATCTCAGCATTGCCGATCAGCATCATATCGTGACGCTCTTTGTCTTCTTCGATGACTGCTGGAATGCGGCTTATCATGCGGGAGCGCAGCCGGTTCCCAAACCAGGCATCCATAATTCCGGTTGGCTGCGTGATCCGGGAAGGCTATATTATGACGAGCCGGCCCTGGTGGATACCCTGGAGATGTATGTCAAAGATATCCTGACGACCTTCGCCCATGACAAGCGGGTGCTGCTCTGGGATCTGTACAATGAGCCAGGCAATTCCGACTATGGAGACAAGAGCCAGCCGCTGCTAACCAAAGTATTCGCATGGGGCCGGCAGGTGAACCCGGATCAGCCGCTATCGGCGGGGGTATGGAGTGACCGGCTGACCACGCTGAATGCTTTCCAACTGTCGCAGTCGGATGTCATTACCTATCACAACTATGAGCCGCCGGCCGGCCATCAGCACTGTATCGATACCCTGAAGCCCTATGGACGGCCGCTGATCTGTACCGAATATATGGCCAGGCTGCGAGGCAGCACCTTCTTCAACATTATGCCGATGCTGAAGAAAAACAATGTTGCGGCCATCAATTGGGGACTGGTGTCGGGCAAGACGAATACAAAATATGCGTGGGATACGCCGATGCCTGACGGGTCGGAACCCAAGGTATGGTTCCATGATATCTTCAGGCCTGACGGAACGCCTTATGATCCGAAGGAAACGACATTCATCAGGAACCTGACGACCGAATAGTGCGGTTCCCGATGAGGATGGGTGGCAGCAGGGCGGCGATCTTGCGGGTGGCAATGGCTACCTGGTTGCGGACGGTGAGCGGAGAGACGTGGAGTACTTCGGCGACCTCCTTGTACTGCAATCCTTCTTCTCTGACCAGTTGGAAGATGATACGGCATTGGGGCGGCAGCTGCTGAATGGCCGCCCTGATCTTTTCTACCAGGTCGGCGGAGATACAGCGTGTCTCGGGATCATCCAGGGTGACCCACACGTCGGGATCGGCGTCATCGAGGCTGAGCACGACCTTCTTGTAATGCCGGGTCAGGTAGTTATATGAGAAATTACGGGTGATCGTATAGAGATATACTTTGAGGTTGCGGATATCCGCTAATTGGCCGCGGATCTGCCAGAGCTTGATAAAGACGTCGGAGACGATCTCTTCTGCGGCCTCGCTGGATTTAACGAATGCATTGGAAAACCGGTGCAGCCTGTCGAACAGCAGCGCATAAAGCTGTTCGTATGCCTTCATATCTTCATACAAAGCAATCTTATGCTGCAGTTCGGTTATTTTGGCTACCTCTGTCTCCATGGTTGTCAAAGGATGGCTTAACAGTGTACTATTAAAGGTAAGATTTTTTACCTTTCGATCCTCAAATTTACAGACATGAATAGTCATTGGTTGCGGATTTTTCTGTTGTCATCGATGAGTGTCGGAGGATGTTCGATCAATTCGTCTGCGCAGGTCATCAGCGATACGATTCCGCTGGGCGGTAATGCGTGGAGCGATCCGGCCGGCGGGGGGATTGATACATGGTTTCGGGTGACTTCAACCGGGAAGCTGCATGTGTGGGTGAGGGCTGGCGGGCGCGATGATAGCAGCAGCGTGATACAGGTTTCCCTGGGTGAAGGGGCAGGTCATGAGGTGGCGATCGAAGCTGGTGATGAGTATCTGATCACCCATGATGCCGGTGTTTTTGATATTGTCGATACAGGCTATCAATGTGTCCATATCAAAGGGGTTAGCCAGGCGAAAGCCGCTTTGCCGATGATACAATCCATTATTGTCCGGGGTGAGCCGATCAATGGCCAAACAGCCTTCGTACCGAATGATGAGGGTAATTTTTTCTATTGGGGGCGCCGTGGACCTTCGGTGCATCTCCATTATCCGGTGCCGGCGGGTGAAGAGGCAGAGTGGTTTTATAACGAAGTGACGGTACCGGCAGGGCAGGACCTGGAGGGATCATATTTTATGGCCTGTGGCTTTGCCCAGGGTTATTTCGGCATGCAGGTGAACTCGCCAACGGAAAGGCATATCCTCTTTTCTGTCTGGAGCCCCTTTGAAACGAACGACCCGGCGGCTGTGCCCGATAGTCAGCGGATCAGGGTGTTAAAGAAAGGTGAGGATGTGCATACGCAGGCCTTTGGAAATGAGGGATCGGGAGGACAGAGCTATCTCAATTATATGTGGAAGGCAGGGCATACGTATAAGTTTTTAGTGCATGCTCAGCCAGCGGCCGACCGGCATACGGTCTTTACAGCATGGTTCTATGCACCGGAAGAAGGCCGGTGGCGGCTGATCGCGAGCTTCAGCCGGCCGCAGACCCGCACCTGGCTGACGGGGCTGCATTCCTTCCTGGAAAATTTCGATCCTGAGCAGGGGATATACCGGCGTTCCGTGCAGTTCAATCACCAATGGATCAGGGATACGGCCGGACGATGGATTGGTTTACACCGGGCTGAATTCACTACTGACAATACCGGCCGGAAGGGCTATCGGATGGATTATGCGGGGGGTGTGCGGGGCCCGGCTTTTTATTTGGAGAACTGCGGCCATTTTTCGACGTATACGGCGGCGAATACCTGGTTCGAGCGGCCGGAGGATGCGGTAGGGGGCTCACCTGCTGTGGAAGTGAGCGCGTTGCCCTAAGGCGGAGAAAAACAAACCCGACCGTAGACACGGTCAGGTTGCAAAACCAGCGGCTTATATGAAGGCTGCTGATAAATTTTGCGGCGGCCAATGATGTTGCTGCCAGGCGATCAGGGCCGATTGCAAGCGCCGATTG
>PMUF01000526.1 GCA_003167015.1 Chitinophagaceae bacterium
CGCTGGAGCTCAGCGCCATGTACAGCGATCAGTCCCATTCACTGCTGGGTTATCTGAATATCGGGATACCGTTCTGATCCGGCTGCCCTGCGGAACGATATCCGGCCGCGCTTCTATTCCCGCGCTTTGATAAAATCACTGACGATATAGCTCATCAGCTTGCCGGCCGCATCCGTTTGTGAAATGCGAAGGGATAACGCGCCCTCGCAGAGATGGAGATAGGCTATCCTGGAATCCGATGCTGCAAATGTCACATATTGGCGAAGATCGAGCGATCGCAGACCGGAAGAAGGCATACCGCCTCCTGTCTGGGCCAGGACGTCGAGGTCCAACTCAAGGCCGATATAATTATCCTCTGTAAAACCGGTCGCATGCGCCACGGCCTGGGTGAACGTCCGTTTCTCCAGCACAAAGATATCTTCATAGGTGATACAGTCGACGAAGGGATTATTGAGGATATCCATCCAGACCGTTTGCGGAAGATAGTTCTCCTGCACGCCGATGACGCAGTATTTCTCCAGGAAACCGTCTTCTTCCGCATAACGAAAGCTATTACCGCTATGCCGTCCTTCTGTCGGCCTGAATCCTGAATGGGCATCCAGGTTGACGGCATTGATCTGGGGCAGCGCAGTGAGGCCGGCCTTGTGCAGTCCTTTGGCAGCGCCTTTGATCAGCGGGTAGGCATTATTGTGACCGCCGCTGATCACGATGGGTATCTTGCCGCACGCCGTAATCAGCTTTATCAGGGGCTCTATCGTTTCGTCGATGGTATGTACGGCATGCCGGTAGGCGATGACCTTCTCCTCATGACCATCTGCATTGGCCTCTATCAACCTTGACAGTTCGCTGAAATCGAAGTGGCCGAGCACCAGGATGCTGCTGCCGGTCAGGAAATCGTTACTCTGGATGTTGAGGAAATGCCGGAGGAAAGGTATCCAGGCGGAATCCGTTCCCCCCTCCCCTTCGTTGGCCCTGGCGCCGATGTCTTCCGGAATGCCCAGCAGGATATATTCGGCCGGCGTTTGTTCGATCGATGCAGGAATATTGCCCGGGTCAGCGACGACCAGCACCTGTTCGCCCAGTTTGGTTTCGAATTTCCGGATTCTCGTCAAAGCAAGGATGTCCTGCTTACTGTAGACTTTCAGCTGTTGCATGGCCCGACAATTTTAAAAGGTTTAAGCTCCGGAATCCCCGGGCGGTCGATCGCGGTCATCCCTCCAACCAGATCGCGGTTACAATCCACCGCGGTCACAACCCAATCTTTTCCTGCACGATCCGCAGGATCTCCGCTTCCGCGCGGATCGTCCTTTCTTCGATTTCTTTTCCTTTTGCAATGATCTCTGCTACAAAATTCTTGTCGTCGTATCCGCCGGCATTGATTCGTACATTCAGGAACGCACCCAACACACCCGCCCTTGCACAAAGCGCGCCGACACCTGCGTCGGAAACGGAATTGGGATTGCCCTCCACGGCCATCGCTTTGATGACGTCCAGGCTGGCAAAAGAGACCTCCATCACACGGAAAGGTACTTCGATGGCCGTCCGCGTGGCCTGCTGGATGGCCTGGTGGCGAAGAGCCTTCTCGGACTCGTTGCTTTTCGGCATGCCAAAGGCAGCCATGATCCCGTTAAAAGCCTGGGTATCCGCATCCACCAGGCGGAGCAGTTCATCTTTATACCCCTGCCCCTTTTCCGCCCAGTCGCTGAATTCCCGCCACCGATCATCCCAGCCCTTTTTGTGTGCGGAGAGATTGGCCACCATGGTCGCCAGCGATGCTCCCAGCGCGCCGGCATAGGCCGCGATGGACCCTCCGCCCGGAGCCGGGCTCTCACTGGCCGTCTCGTCGGCAAAATCGCGGAGGGTCATTTTGACCAGGGCGCCCGCCGAAGGAGAGCGCAGCTTGTATTCGATGATGCGCTCTTCCGGTACGAACGGACCGAGCTCGTCCAGTCCCATGGAGAGGACGGCGATCCGGATCAGCTCTTTTTCGGCAACGCCTGCAGACCGCTGTTGTTTCTCCAGGAAATATTTGCCTGCATCCAGCATGGCCTGTAAAGGTATCAGTCCTACCAGCTCGCTGCCCGTGACACGGATGCCTCGTTCAGCCGCTTTTTTACAGACTTCGTCAAAAGCAATATGTACAGGCGTCACCTGGATATTCGTCAGGTTGATGGAGATCTGCGCGATGCCGTATTCTTCGATATACCAGCCGATGGCTTTAACTGCCTTGAGGCTACCGGGGACATGCACCGGTTTGCCCTGGGCATCGGTAACGATCTTACCGGTGATGGGGTCGCCTTCCCGGAGTACCCGTCCCGCCTCACGGACATCGAAGGCGATGGAATTAGCCCGGCGTGTAGAGGTCGTATTGAGATTCACATTGTAAGCGACCAGGAAATCCCGGGCCCCGATGACCGTTGCACCGCGACGGGCGTCGAATTCNNCCTTCGTATTCGCCCGCACGGATGACCGACAGATTGCTGCGCCTTTTATCAGGCTGGGCCGCCTCGTACAGATAGACCGGGATCTGCAGTTCGCCGCCTACCCTTTCGGCCAGCCGCTGTGCCCAGGCGGCTGTCTCTTCCATGCTGATACCGGCAATGGGGATCAACGGACAGACGTCGGTGGCGCCCATCCGGGGATGCTCGCCTTTGTGATGACGCATATCGATCAGCTCGCCGGCTTTTTTGATAGCCAGAAAGGCCGCATCTACAACTGCTTCCGGGGAGCCGACAAAGGTGACTACGGTACGATTGGTAGCTTTTCCCGGGTCGACATTCAACAGCCGTACGCCGGCTACGGCTTCTATTTGGTCAGTGATCTGCCTGATGACTTCCGGGTCTTGCCCTTCGCTGAAATTGGGAACACATTCGATAATCGGCTCCATGTAGTTCTACAGTTATTAATTTATGCAATCGTTACTTTACGCCTTGGTGCGGCAATTTAGCTATTATTATATTGCATTCACGATATTTATCGCTCTGGATACGCCATCGATCCCATATAAAATACTTCTAACATTGCAACCGAGCCAATTCAACAAATCCAGAATCGAATCATAGCGGTGCGAGACTAGCGTGGTCGAGACAAAACCCTTATCCTTGTCAAAGCAAATAGGTTCATAATGCGCGATCCTGTTCCTGATGTCATTGATCCTCATTAAATCCTGGAAGACTATCTTTTGATTGACCCCCACCGGCCGGTTCGGGAAGATGTTCAACAAACTGTTGCCAGATGCGGCATATTGCTTTTTAGCGAACTGGTAGGTCCAGAATCCAAATGATAGCTTGGTTATCAAACCATCGTGTGTATATCCTGGCCCCAATCTTTCCAGCGCCTCCTGCACAGAATGAAAGGAATCCTCGCAACGCATACATCTTTTGAGATAAAAGAATATTTCCCCGATACAAGCGGATAGCCCTTCGTTTATTATTTTCGCAAGCGACATAATATCTTGAGAATCTGGGGTGCGAGATTGCCGTATGAAGCCGTTCATTGTCCACAATCCTTTCTTTTAGATCGAGTATAAATTTAAACTCTTTTTGAAAAAAAAGTTTTATAACTTTACCTCGTATTCCTGCTATTGCCGCTGTTTGACCTTAGAGTTAATCATGCTTGCAGGTTGAGACCTTCTTAAAAAAGAGGGTGTCTCAAAA
>PMUF01000387.1 GCA_003167015.1 Chitinophagaceae bacterium
CAAAATGGTCAGGACGACAATTTTGAATCTAATGGTACCACCGGATTTTTTACACCCGAGTTTGTCGTCGTAGACCCGGCCACCGGAAAAGTATTTGTCTCGGACCCTCAGCGCGCAGGGGTACTACGTTTTCCTTCCACTGCCGCGATGCAAAACGGCGCGGCCGCCGAGGCCATCTTAGATGGGTTTGGCAACTCCCAACCCCCTACAGCCTCTACTTTTGATAACCCTTGCGGTTTGGCGATCGATGCGGCGGGCAACCTGTGGGTGGCAGATGCGTCAAATTTGCGCGTAGTACGCTACGCTAATGCCGCGACGATTCCCAGTAGTACGGCGGCCAGTGAAGTATTGGGTCAACCGAACTTCACCGACTACATCTCCTACGTAGAAGCACCAACTGCATCGTCGATGTCTTTGCCAAGCGGTGTTTTTTGCAGTGGTACGACGCTGTGGGTGGCAGATGAGAACAACTTCAGAATATTACGCTTTGACAATGCGGCTTCGAAGGCTAACGGCGCCCCTGCCGATGCGGTTTTCTGTGTACCCAGTTTCACATACTGGGCCCTTCAAACTCCATTACCCGTCGCCGTCAACTCACTAGCGTGGCCTAATCAGCTGTATGTGGATGCCGCCGACAATCTATGGGTGGCGGATGTTTCGAACAACCGGGTGCTGATGTTTCCGAATGCATCTTTTGCCGTCAATGCCACCAATGGCGGGATAGGTGGCCCAGCGACACTGGTATTGGGACAAACCAACTTTACAGATAATTCGCCCGGCACAACAGCCAGCACGATGTCTTACCCGGATGGGGTATATGGGGATGCGGCTGGAAATCTCTATGTCAGCGAGTACCTTAATAACAGGATATTGGTCTTCCAGAATGCCGCCAGCCTGTCGAATGGCGCTGCGGCCACGTATGTGCTGGGTCAGCCAAATTTCACCTCCAATGTGGCGGGGGATAGCGCCGACCAATTAGACTACCCCTATAGCGTTACTATTGTCCCGGGAACATCCGGATCATCTACTGTATTGATGGTTGTTGAAGCAGGCAATTACCGCGTGTCGATCTGGACGCCGCCTACCCTACTGTCTTTGTTGGCGACCAGCTTTACCGGTCAGCTGCAACCCAACGGGCAGGTGTTGCTGCAATGGCAGGTCTCCGATGAGGGGGGGACCGGCGTGGGGGGTTATACGCAATTGGAATATGCTACTCATGACACTTCCGGATTTACCGACGTGCTGAATCAACAGTCCCTTTATCCGGCCATACAGAACTACAGCTATACACAGGTCTCGCCGGCTCCCGGCACCAATTATTACCGGCTCAGGCTGGTTGCGCCTGACGGTAGCGCTACTTATAGTCAGATTGTGACGATTACGGTGGGCGGATCGGCCGGGGCGACCGCGCTGGGGATTTATCCGAATCCTACTTCGGGTGCGGTGACGATCACGCTGCCGCAGGCTGGTGGGGCGACGGCGGGTGCGGGTCAAGCCGGCATCGCGGAGATCGAAATATATAACCCTGCGGGCGGGCTGATGCAGCGGCTGTCGACGACGTCGACCGTCAATACGCTGAGCGTCGCCGGATGGGCGGCGGGTTTGTATACCGTGAGGGTGACGCAGGGTGGCAGTACGGTGACCGGCAGCTTTGTGAAAATAAATTAGCGCCTGATCAGGCGGCATTTTCCCAACAGCCTGCGACCCTCTTCGTCACTGATCAAGACCAGCCGGGGCCGGGCGTGAAAGGCAAACCATCGTGAAGGCATGTCCAGGCGGAGATAATAAGTCCTGCCCGGGACTAACAGCAAGTCCAGGTCCGGGCTGTCGCAGGCCCAATTGCCGAACGAAGCCCACGGCGAAAAGGTATGGTCTCCCGGATCGAGCAACAGATAGGTGTAGCCGTGCGCAGGGATCCGGCCTGTCGACATCGCATCGGCATAGTCTACCTGGTAATTGTCGGGATTGATCAACAGAAGATAGGTGAAAGGGTAAACAAAAAATATATTCAACAACATTCGCTTTGGCAGCGAAGAGGTCCATNNCGGTCCAGCGTTTTGGCCGGACAATGTATACCAACGCCTTGTCTGGCGGCGGGTTCAACGATTTCGCCGATCGGGCATCGTCAGTGACGGCCGGTAACGGCCTGGTCCGAGGGCCGGCGACATGGGCGCTCATGTTACAGGAACAGGCGCATAGGTAAAAGAGTAAGCACAGCAGCGTATAGCGGTTAGCCATAGCCGGATGGGTATGGCGGGTGCCGGAGTAGAAGGGGTTCATGGTGTTATAGGTTAACACCACTAAGATAATAACGATCGTGGCCGATGGGTGATAACCGGCCGTTAAGGACTTCCTATTGGAATGTTAACGGAGGCAAGCGCCGCCGCGGCCGGCGGCGAATCAGTTAAAGGACATCTTAAACCGGATCGGTTCTTTTTTATAACCCTTCACCGCCTGGCCGTTCTGACTGGCGGGAACCCATTTGCCGCTCAGCGTGATCACCCGGACGGCTTCTTCGCGCAGCCCACCCTTTGTCGGGCCGCTGATGGCGTGCACGTCACTGATCGTGCTGTCGGTGTCGACGATGAACGACACGATCACTGTGCCCTGGACCTCGTTGTTGACGGCATCGTCGGGATACCGAAGGTTATGGTTGAGGAAATGCAGCCAGGCTGTGTCACCGCCGGGATAGTGTGCTTCGATCAGCACTTTCGTAAAGGTTTTGTCGAGATCAGCACTTTGTGCGGAGCACCGCAGGACAGAGAATACAATGATAGCGGCTAATAGGAAGGTATTTTTCATGGTTAAATATATAGATTTTTATCCGCTCTGACATATACCCATGCGCTGGCGCCGGATACCAGGTTGACCCTGATCCTTTCATAGTCATCGGCCTCATATTCGTCTGCCTGCCGCAGCTCTTCGGGCGTAAGGGAAAAGACGGTTCCTTCGATGGTGTCGCCGGAATCAGGGTCAGGGATGAGGATGGGATGATGTGTCATTCCGCTGGCCTCGACGACGGCTGCATCTTCGATTTGGATATAAGAGAGGCTATAACCTTGTAAACTATCCTTTTGCCCCTGCAATGTCCTGCCGAATGTCTCGAGCTGAACATTCGTTAGCTGCAGGGTTCCATAAGAAAAGAGGCTCTCTTCCATGCTGAAAGAAATTGTAATCGCTAATTTAGTGCAAATTGCCCCGGAAAACAAACGCTGATGGATACTGCACCTATTTTGACGACGCCGCGGCTGAGGCTGCGGAGATGGCTGCCGGCGGACATTCCGCCGTTTGCCCGCATGAACCAGGACCCGGCGGTACGGGAGTTTTTCCCGAACCTGATGACTTACGACGAGTCGGCGGTCAGCGTGCGGTTGATCGAGCGTCACTTCGACGAATATGGCTATGGGCTGTATGCGGTCGAGGTGGGGTTAACGGGGGAATTTGTAGGCTTTACCGGTTTTTCGCATCCCGGTTTCGATGCCTGGTTCACGCCTTGTGTGGAGATTGGCTGGCGGCTTCGCAAAGAGGCCTGGGGGCAGGGGTATGCCTCGGAGGCGGCGTGCGCCGCCCTGGCTTATGGGTTTGGGACGTTGGGGCTGACGAAGGTACTGTCATGGACGGCGGTGTTGAATACCCGGTCGGAAAGGGTGATGCAGAAGATAGGGATGAGCCGTGTCGGTGAGTTCGAGCATCCGGGTGTGGCGCAGGGGCATGTGTTGCGGCCGCATGTACTGTATGAAATGGTTGGGGAGTTCCGCTTTCCTACGCGGGATCCAATTTAAATTCGATTGGTTTTTTCTTATAGTATTTTACCTGGCGGCCATTTTGTACTGCCGGTGTCCATTTTCCACTGCCGTTGATCAGGCGAACGGCCTCCTGGCGCAACTCTTCGGGTCCGGAGATGGCCTGGACATCACTGACCACTCCCTCCTTATCTACGATGAATTGAACGACGACTGTTCCCTGGATATTATCTTTCCGTGCATTGCGGGGATAACGGAAATGTCTATCCAGATAACCTTCCCAGGACGCCTTACCGCCCGGAAATTCGGATTCTATCTCTACTTTGGTATAGATACTATCATGCAGGGCGTCTCGTTGGAGAGTTCCGCTATCTCTGACCGGAGGGGCGGGCGGTGGAGTTTGAGCCAGGCAGCTGAGGAGGGGAAGGATTAAAAATAGTGTTAGCATTAGTCGCATAAAAAAGGTTTGCGGGAAGATACAAAAAATGACGCAACGCCGGCGGCTATTCTCTTGTCATCCGCTGGAACCCTGTTCCGTATGACTATTTCCCGGCCGTTGCTAACCGTTTTTATCTCTTTCATGTTGGGAATGTCTGCCTGTTACGGGCAGGCGTCGGATACTGCTGGCCGAAAGCCCGGGGTCATTAGAAGATTTCTGCAGCTCAGGCAGCAGCAGGAGCAGCGGATGCAAGACCGTTTACAGCAGCACCAGGAGGAGCAGGAGAGGCTGAACAACCGGCCATTGACGGCAGCGGATGGCCCGCGGAAATGGAGTCTTTCTTTCAATGCGCCGGGTCTGCTTGAATTGCAGATGGCGATCGGTCTCGGCATTGGTTACCAGATCAGTCGCCACTGGCAGGCGTGGGTGGAATCATCCTATCTCGGTCAGCTATA
>PMUF01000538.1 GCA_003167015.1 Chitinophagaceae bacterium
CATAAACAAGGAATCCTCCGCCTCTTATTTGGCAAAAAATACTTCATTGACAATAATCCGGACCGCCGGGAAATCGGCTTTGATCTGAAGGCAGGCGATCTGACCGTACATGATGGCCGGATCTGGCATCGTGCGCAGCAGTCTCCTTTGTACGGAGAAGCCAGCCGCCGCCGGGTCATGTATATTCCTATCATTACGGGAAAATATATGCCTAAGGACGAGCACAGCAAGACGCCGTTCTATCATCGTCTCGCGGGTAAGGTGCAAAATTAATAGCCGGCGCTCCCGATGCGTTGTGCGCATTCATTAACTTTACCGAATGGAATATGCACTTATAACCGGCGCCAGCAAGGGGATTGGTAAGGCCATTGCCCATGAGTTGGCAGCGCGGGGATTCAATCTTTTACTGGTAGCCCGTTCGGAAGAATTATTGCAGGAAACAGCCGCCCGCATCACCACCCTTTATCCCGTCAAAGCCGATTGGCTGGCCATTGATCTGTCTACCGCGGAGGCACCGCAGAATGTCTATGACTGGTGCCGGGCAAAGGGATTCACCGTATCAGCCCTGGTCAACAATGCCGGCTACGGGTTAAGCGGTCCTTTCGAAAAATACAATGCCGGCCAGCATCTGAATATGATGCAACTGAACATGTCCACGCTGGTGAGCCTGACCCGGCTATTCCTTCCGGACTTTCACCAACTACCCAGGGCCTATATCATGAACATTGCCAGCTCAGCCGCCTACCAGGCCGTGCCCGGCCTCAGCCTCTATGCCGCTACCAAGGCTTTTGTACTGGCCTTCAGCCGCGGTCTGCATCAGGAACTGTTCAAGAGCCCCATTACGGTCACCTGCATCAGCCCGGGCGCCACAGACACTGATTTCCCCAACCGGGCCCAGCTGGGCGAAAAAGGGCTCAAAGCGGCCGAGAAATTCAACATGACGCCGGAAGCCGTCGCCTCGATAGCGGTCCGCGCCATGCTGGCCGGCAAGACCGAGGTCATCACAGGCTTCGTGAATAAAGTAGGGGCTGCCATGGCATGGCTGCTGCCCAAAACGTTGGTCGAGCGTACCGCGATGAAGATCTATGAATAAGTTTTTTCGTTGCCGATTTTGTAATATATTTGCAGCCCTTTAGCGGATAATGCACGCTGCATTTTTCACCAGGTATCAGGCCCTGTAGCTCAATTGAATAGAGCATTTGACTACGGATCAAAAGGTTTCAGGTTTGAATCCTGACAGGGTCACAAAGCCTCGCACGTAGTGCGGGGCTATTTTATTTGGTAGCGAGGAGAGCTTGCTCGCAGGCGCGGAGAAGCGAAAAAGACGCGGGCCGCGAAAGCGGACCGGGCGGCTTTGGGTAAGGCCAATGCGAAGAGGATAACCGAGCGAAGCGAAGGTTACGGCCGAGGAAAAGCGAGGAACGAAGCTTTGACGAAGGTCTGCCGCGTGGAGCGCGATAATCCTGACGGGGTGGAACGAGCCCACTTTCGGGCTCATCGAGAATGACAATTTGACTAGAACGGATTTTACTTAATAAAACCAGCATAGTCGCCTGACCATGGGATAAATTCGCTAAATCTCTCCCCGGCTCAATTTTGATCCTACGTCCGCATTCCGGTTCATGACCGGTCCTCTCTTCTGGTTGGACCGCCATATTTTCCATTTCGGATACAATCCTGCCATACACGGCGCGTTTCCACAGGACAATCACTTCGGAGCGGTGTTCTATCTTTCGTTGATCCTCGTGGCATTCATCGGCGCTTTTGTCTGGACCTGGATCGCTCGCTCGTCCCGGCAATACCATCGGCTATGGTTTTGGTTTCGCCTGTACCTCCGTTATACCCTAGCAATGATGATGTTTTCCTACGGCATCGAAAAATTTATACCGGTTCAAATGTCTTATCCGGGCATTGTCGACTTGCTCACGCCGCTTGGCGAGCAAACCAGATTTAACATTTTGTGGATATTTATGGGGGTATCGCCCGGCTATATGATGCTCACCGGGCTAAGCGAAATGATCGCCAGCCTCCTCCTGCTGAACAAGCGCACTGTTGTCCTTGGATCGCTGATCCAGCTGGTTATTCTGATCAATGTAGTTTCCTTTAACGTATTCTACAATGTGTCGGTGAAGTTCCTATCCTTACAATTACTTATTTATGCTCTTTTCCTGGCCGCTCCTTATTTTTACAAATTGTACCTCCTGTTTTGTGCCGGTCAAGCGGTGATCCTCCGCGAAAAGAGCTATTCTTTCCCGCCGCGGAAACAGCGCCTCGTAACGGGGATCTTAGTGCTTATTCCATTACTTGCCTTTTTCGTAGAGATCACGGGCGCACTAGCCAATTACCGGCAGCAACAAGCAGATGTCCGGTCGGAAAAATTGTACGACGTCACCAGTTTTGTTGCGACGGATACGTTGCCGCCGTTACTCACCGATACGCTGCGATGGAAAAGGCTCGCATTCGCCTATTCGAAATACGCGGTGATTTATGGGATGAACGATAAGCTGGAATATTATGAGTGTGATGCCGACAGCAGCCGCAGAACATTTCGATTGCACGATGGTGCCGACAGTCTTCATTGGCCTCTATTGCACTATGCCTACCCCGCAGAAGGGCAGCTAAAACTTTCCGGACAATGGAAAGGCCGAGACATCGACGTGTCGCTCAAATCCGTCCCCATCGATAGCATGCGCCTGAACCGGGAAAAAACAACATGGATCGCGGACTAGCCGTTAGTCTTTCAAATGAAAGAGAAATGATTTTGATTGTTTATTCAAAATAAATGTGTACCAACCATCAAATTCCCCGCATACCCCCGCCGATGCTCGTTCCCGCACGATTACTGTATCGAAACCGAACATCATTGTCTCTCGCAGGCCTTGACAGAAGAATGGTCTTCAAGACTTTATAAACCCGGCACTCTTTTGGGATTGTCTTAATGATTTGGCCGCCTTACTCGTCATAAAACCGACTAACCTATGTTCCGCAACTATCTCAAGATTGCCTTCCGCAGCCTCAGGAGAAGCAGGGGCTATACCGCCCTCAACATCATCGGCCTCGCTGCCGGCCTCGGTGTCTGCCTGCTGATCGTCCTGTACGTTACCGATGAGCTCAGTTACGATCGCTACAACGTCAACGCCGACCGCATCTATCGGATCGATGAGGATCTCCACTTCAATAACACCCAGTACGACGCTGTCACCACCTCCAAATTTTTCGGCCCCGCTCTCGTCGCTTCCTATCCGAAGATCCAGCAAATGGTCAGGTTCAGCAACCCGGGCGACCAGCTGGTGAGGAAGGGCAACGACCACGTCCTCGAGCATCACTTCACCTTCGCCGACTCGACGATCTTCAAGGTCTTCACCCTGCCCATGATCGCCGGCGACCCTAATACCGCCCTCAACAACCCTCATTCGATCGTGATCGATGAAAGTGCCGCCCGCCGCTATTTCAACAGCACCGACGTCATTGGCCGGACGCTGGAGATAGGTTCTAATAATACCCCCCTCAAGATCACCGGGGTCATCCGGGACATGCCGGAACAGTCCCAGTTCCATTTCAGCTTCATTCGCCCCATCCGCGAAGCCTACACCTTTAATGACCCCGGCGACAACAACTGGATAAGCAATGCTTATTATACCTATATCCTTGCCCAACCCGGCACCACGCGAGCCGAGGTCCAGAAGGATGTAGACGAAGTCGTCAACCTCCATATCGGCCCGGCCCTCCAGGAAATGTTCCACACTTCGGGCGCCGACCTCGAGAAAGCGGGTAATCATTTCCGGTGCCGCATCTTCCCCCTCACCGATGTGCACCTCCATTCCAATAAGTCTGGTGAGCTCGAAGCCAACAGTAATATCCAGTTCGTATACATCTTCTCCGTCATCGCCGTGCTCATCCTCCTGATCGCCTGCGTCAATTTCATGAACCTCAGCACCGCCCGTAGCGCCAACCGCGCCAAGGAAGTGG
>PMUF01000249.1 GCA_003167015.1 Chitinophagaceae bacterium
TTTCAACGGCCTTGTCGATACCACGCTTGAGGTCCATGGGATTGGCGCCGGCAGCCACGTTCTTCAGACCTTCACCGATGATGGCCTGAGCCAGTACAGTGGCAGTGGTCGTTCCGTCACCGGCGATATCTGCAGTCTTGCTGGCAACTTCCTTCACCATCTGGGCACCCATGTTCTCGATGGGATCTTCCAGTTCGATTTCTTTTGCAACGGTCACACCATCTTTAGTAATGGAGGGAGCGCCGAATTTCTTTTCCAAAACCACATTCCGTCCTTTGGGGCCTAATGTTACTTTAACGGCATTGGCCAGGATATCTACGCCCTTCTTCATCTTGTTGCGGGCTTCGATATCGAAAAAAAGTTGTTTTGCCATAGCTGAGCTATTTTAAATTTTTTGATAAAATTATACGATTGCTAAAATGTCAGATTCCCGCATGATCAGGAAATCGTCGCCTTCGATCTGGATTTCTGTACCGGCATATTTACCATATAATACGGTATCGCCGACCTTTACCGTCACCGGCTCGTCTTTTTTGCCGGGACCGGCCGCTACCACCGTACCGCGTTGCGGCTTTTCTTTTGCCGTATCGGGGATGATAATACCGCCGGCAGTTTTTTCTTCAGCTGGAGCTGGCTTCACAATTACCCTGTCAGATAAGGGGGTAACGCTTAACTTTTTGCCCATAGTTGTATCGATTTTTTGTTTTGATGATATTGATCCCCTGCGGGGAGCAGGGTTGGCAAAGGTACTCGAATTTCATACCAAACCTCCGGTTAAGGTCAATTTTACAGGTTTGTTAGAGTCTGCCGAGGGAAACCTGACAGACCGTGTCAATTTTTCAGCCGGGTAACCGGCTGTTTGTCAGGAGCTTGGGAAATGGCCACGCCGGGCCCGCGATCACCGGCCTTTTATTGGCGGGCTTGAGGCTTTTTTAATTACTGCACGACCTGGCCTTCATATTTATATAACAGGCTGCCGATCTGGCTGACCACCTGGGCGGACAGCCCATAATTGATGGAGGATTGACCGATATCATAGACGAATTCATTAAAGGCGCTGTCGGTGACCACCATTTTGATATTAACATTGGAATCCGGATTGTGGGCCGCATACATATCCAGAGTGGGGTAGGCATAATAAGGAGTAGTGTTGGTGCAGCCGGCTGCCTTAGCAATGAATCTGGTCATCCTGATGCTAAGGCTATCGAATTCGGCATAGTTACCCAGGGTGTCCTCACCTATTATGACGCTGAAATAATTGTCGATCAACGGATCCGTCGCAAAGGTGAACATAGTCGTATCGACGATGGTCCGGATGGTCAGGAAGCCCTGCTCGATCATGCTGCTGGTATCCAATGGGTCAACCACCAGCGTCGCACCGCCAAGGGTATCATATAAGGTTGGTGTACCCGAGACAATACTGCTCTTACTTTTTTTGCAGGAAAGGGTCGTCACGCAAACTGTCGCCACGGCGAGGATCATGATCAATAAAAGGGCCTTATTATACTGCTTCATAGTTGATACATTCATTAGTGCATGACGGGGCATCCCCTTTTTACTTGTGCTGTAGTCGGCAGGTATCGTACGGCATTGTGGTAAGGCAGGCTGGCCTTAAAATCCTGTATGATCCCGTTGACATTGGCCAACGGTGTAAAAGTAAAGACCGCCGTGGACCACCGGGGACTCACCATCACCCGGTCCACGCCCTTCTGCTGTAACAGCCAGGCCTTGATCCTCGCCGAGTCGGCCTGGTCGATGGGCTGATGCAGATCGATGCGCGCCATATAGTGGTTCCTGGCATTGACATGTGACCGCGTGACCCAATAAATATGTACGCCCAGCGTAATGACCGCCAATAAGACGACTGCCCCGGCCACCAAGCCTATTTTTTTCCATGCCCTTTTTGTCATACCCAAAGATCAGGCGATAAAATTAAATAGAATTGTCCAATAAAAATGCAGAAAGGGTTCCCGTGAGGAAACCCTTCTGTTAAAACTTACTGAAAAATTTATTGAACGGGAGAGCTCTGTACGATGGTGCCTTCCAGGGTCTCCAGTAAAGCGCCCACTGAAGTGATCAGGTTGCTGGGCAAATTATTCTGCTTCGCACCTACGACCACATCGGCGATAAATTCGTTGAATGCGGCGGTGGTCACATAGCCGCTGATGCGGGAGTTGGTACCCGGGTTATGCGCGTCGGTCATGCTCTTGCCGCCATACTTGTAATCTGTTGACCCTGTAGCTACACAGATAAAATCGGTGAGGTTATTGCTCAAAGCCGTATAGCCGCTGGTGTTCCCGGCAGTGACTTCTGCCAGCAGGACCTGGAAAAAACCATTGATCAGGGTATCGCCCGCGATCACAAAAATAGTGCTGTCGAGTACTGAACGGATGCCCAGGCGCCCCTGCTCGATCATCGTACCGGGGTTGGCCGGGTCGGATACCATCGTCGATCCACCCAATGAATCATACAAAGTAGGACCGGTGGATGTGGAAGAACCGGAGCTTTTCTTCGAACAGGAAGACATCAGTGACAACGTCACCACAAGGCCAAGGAGGACTGAAAACAAAGCTGCTTTTTTCATATTTGCTGTTTTGCGTGTTTAAAATGTGCGTTTCAGAAAACTGTATACTTTATAGGTCAGCGACGTGGAAGCGACCGGACATCCGCTGGTCATCGCCTCTTCACTGGGCATGAACCGGTCGCCTTTATAAGGCAGTTCGCTTTTGAAATGGCTCACGATCTCACTTGCACTGGTCTTGATAGGAAAGAAAGTAAAAACGACAATGGATGTTGCCGGATTGACCAGCACATGATCGATGCCCTTTTGCTGGTACAGCCAGGCCGTGATCTTACTTGCATCGGCTGTCGTCAGCGGCTGCCGCACATCGATGCGGGCCATGATCCGCGTATTCCCATCCGGAGCCTTAGGCCGGGTGACAATATAAATGTGAACGGCCAGAACGACAACCAGGAATAAGAAGACGGAGAGTACGCCAAAGGCAATTCTTTTCCAGTTCCTTTTCTTCATAAAAAAAAGATTAGTTAATAAATAAATGAATGATAAATGAGTGCGGGAGGATTACCTTACCGAATAGCTGGGCTTTAGCAACGGAGTATTTACCCCGGGATGAATATTCCCAAATAGATACGACAATACTATGACAATAGATTTGAGGTTCTGAGAAAACGTTAAAATACTTATATTTGCTGCCGCAAACCAAGTTCTTATAATGATCAGCAGAAGAAATATCCGGGTAAAGGTCATGCAGACCCTCTATACGCTCGAAGCGCGTGAACAAGATGCAAAACCGGGTGAGGCCGTAAAGATCTTACAGCGGCATTTCGATCAGTCCAGGCAGTTATTAACTTACCTTATATACTGTATTACCGAAGTAGCCCGGTATGCGGAAACTGATTCCAGGCTCCGGGCGTCCAAGCACCTGCCCAGCGAACAGGACCTCCACGTCAATATCAAGCTGGCCGGCAACGAATTCCTATGGAAGATCCTGGAGGATCCCTCCTGGAAAAAGGCCGTGGAGACCGACAAACCGCAGCTGCAGGACAACGGCGAATTGATCCGCCGCCTGTATATCGAACTGGCAGGCACGGAAGAATATAAAAAATATCTGACTGACGCAGGCCGCGAACGGCGTTCGGAAAAGGAGATCATGGAGTTCATTTTCTCGGGCCTGCTGCTGCCGAATGAGCTCTTCCTGGCCCATATCGAAGAATTATTCTCCAACTGGGATGATGATGCCGACATGATCTGCCAGATCCTGATGGGGTACCTCGCCAAGCCCGGCGCCATTTCCTTCCAGGATATCATCAGCAAGGATAAAAGAGAATTTGCCGTCAGCCTGCTGGAGACGGTGATAGAGAAAAAGCCATCTATTATGGAGCTGATCCTGCCCAGGTTGAAGAACTGGGATGCAGAACGGATCGCCACCCTGGATATGATCCTGATGCAGATGGGGATCGCCGAATTTCTTTTTTTCGAGACCATCCCGCCCAAAGTCACGATCAACGAATATATTGACCTGGCAAAAGAATACAGCACCCCCCAAAGCGGACAGTTCGTCAACGGCATCCTGGATAATATCCATAAGGACCTGGTCAGGGAGGACAAAATGCATAAGATCAATTTCAAGGCTAACTAATGGCAAAAACCTGTACGTTTGCAAAAAAATAAGCCTCATGCGTCCGATGCTCCTAAGCTGGCGCCGTCATTCGCGTCGCGATTTGCCACTTGATCCGATCCGCAGCCTGTTCCTTATCCTTTCGCTTGCCGGCCTTGTTTCCGCGCTGGTGGCCGCTTGTAACGGCAATAGCAATGCCGCCGGCATGCAGGCGATGCTGGCGGATTCCGCCCGGTACACGACCATTGAATGGCTGGATTCTGCCAAAAAAGACTTCGGCAGGATCCCTGAAGGGCAAAAGCTGCAGGTGGCTTTCCGGTTCAGGAATACCGGCACGACGCCGCTGGTGATCGGTCGGGTACAACCCAGTTGTGGCTGCACCATCGCCGAACAGCCCCGGGAACCTATCGCCCCCGGCGCCGAAGGCCAGATCAAGGCTACTTTCAATAGCCAGGGACACGCGGGCATCAACCATAAGACCTTATTCGTCACGGCCAATACCAAAGGCACTCAGCGTTATGACCTGCACTTTGTGGTGGAAGTAGAAAAGAAAGCATCATAATCTCAATTCAAACAATAAAACAATGACGCATTCCCTATTATTTGTTCTGTTACAGGCTCCCGGTGGTGGCGGCGGTACTCTGCAGCTGGTCCTGCTGGGCGGGATGATCCTGGTTTTCTGGCTTTTCATGATCCGCCCCCAGGCCAAAAAGGCCAAGATTGCCAAAAAGTTTCAGGAAGACATGCAGAAAGGCGACAAGATCGTCACCATCGCCGGCATCCATGGCAAGATCAATAAAATCAATGACGACGGCGCAACGGTCGAAATCGAGACCAGCCCGGGCAGTTATCTGAAAATAGAAAAGAGCGCCATTTCATTGGAATGGACGCAGAACCTGAACAAGGCGACGACGCCGGCAGAAAAAAAGTAACCTTTACCCAAAACCCGGCCCCGGCCGGGTTTTGTCTTCTGACAAATGTCCCGTATGTTAAAAGTTGGATTGACGGGTGGCATCGGCAGCGGTAAATCGACGGTGGCCGCCATTTTTGAAGTCCTGGGCGTACCGGTGTCGTTTGCCGACCAGGAGGCGAGGCGCGTCGTGAATGAAGATCCTGAACTCCGGCAACAGATCATCGCCCACTTCGGACCGGAGGCCTACACCGGCACAACACTGAACCGTTCCTGGATGGCATCCCGCGTCTTTGCCAACCCCGGCCAACTGGAGACCCTGAACTCCCTCGTACACCCGGCCACGATGAGGGAAGGCGACCGGTGGATGCAGTTGATGGCCGGCAGATCGCCCTATGTCATCAGGGAAGCAGCCCTGCTTTTCGAAACCCGCGCCGCAGGGCACCTCGATTTCATCATCGGCGTCCATGCTCCTGCCGCGCTGCGGATCCATCGGACCATGCAGCGCGATGGCCTTACCAGGGAAGAAGTCCTGCAGCGGATGCATAACCAGGTCGACGAAGAGATCAAGATGATGCTTTGCGATGCCGTCATTCAAAACGACGGCCAAGAGGCGCTGATTCCCCAGGTCCTCGCCTTACACGAACGGCTCCTCCATTACACTATTTCAGTTTAGCCAGGGCTTCCCTGATCCTTGCCCAGGCCTTTTCGATATTAGGCAGGCTGTTGGCAAATGAAAACCGCACGCACGCCGGTTCACCAAAGGCATCCCCCATGACGGAAGATACATGCGCCGTGTTCAGCAGGTACATGCTGAAATCTGCGGAGTTCTGGATCTTGTTCACCCCGTCGGATTTTCCAAAGTAATAACTGACGTCCGGGAAGATATAAAAAGCGCCTTCCGGCTCAAAGCATTTCAGACCGGGAATACCACGAACCAGTTCCATCGTTTTTTTCCTGCGCTCGGCGAATTCCTTCACCATAGCGTAAGAAGGAGTCAGGTCGGCCGTTAAGGCCACCACAGCCGATTTCTGCGCGATACTGTTGGTGCCGCTGGTGAACTGCCCCTGCAGTTTCTCACAGGCCTTCGCGATCTCCACCTGCGCGGCAATATAGCCGAGACGCCAGCCGGTCATGGCAAATCCTTTACTGAGGCCGTTGACGATGATGACCCGGTCTTTCAGATCGCTGAACTGCGCAATGCTTTCATTCTTCCCGACGAAATTGATGTATTCATAAATTTCATCCGAAATGATCGATATCTCCGGATACTGAAGAAAGACTTCCGCGAGCGCCGCCAGTTCGCTCTTGCTGTAGACAGCACCCGAAGGGTTGCAGGGAGAGGAGAAAAGGAACACCTTTGTCTTCGGTGTAATGGCAGCCTTCAGCTGGGCCGGGCTGATCTTGTAACCGCTCTCCAGCGACGTGTGCACTTCCACTACCTTTCCGCGGGCAATCTTGACCAGTTCGGAATAAGTGACCCAGTAAGGAGTGGGAATGATCACTTCGTCGCCTTCATCTACCAGCGCCAGGATCACGTTGGCCAGGCTCTGCTTGGCCCCTGTCGAGACAACGATGTTCTCGGGCTTGTAGTCCAGTTGATTGTCGCGTTTGAACTTGGTACAGATAGCTTCACGGAGGTCGGCATAGCCCGCCACGGGAGTATAATGGCTCCAGTTATCATCGATGGCTTTTTTGGCGGCAGCCTTGATATGCTCAGGAGTGTCGAAATCCGGCTCTCCCAGGCTCAAATCGATAACGTCGATGCCTTTCGCTCTTAATTCTCGGCCGAGCTTGGCCATTTTCAGCGTCTCCGGCTCACTGAACCGGTTCAGAATGGAGGATAATTGCATAGTTTGATAAAATTGGGCGGCCAAAGGTAGGAAAAACACATATATTTGCCGTTCTAAAAAAAACGAAACTTCCAATGAGAGCACTGGTAAGTATTTTTGCTGCTTTATTGATTATCATCTCGCTGTACCAGCTGTCCTTCACCTGGTTCGTCAACAGACACGAATCGGCTATGCAGACCAAGGCACAGCAGTACGTATCCCGCCTCTATCCTAAACCCGCTCAAAAATACCCCGGCGATAAAGAAGCCCAGGCCCTTTACCAGGATACCCTGGATCAGGTGTTGAATGACCGGAAGGCAAGATTGCTGGACAGCACCAAGGACACAAAGATCACCTGGTGGGGAACTACCTATCAGAAATCGAAAGAGAGTGAGCTGCTCCTCGGCCTGGATCTGCAGGGAGGCATCAGCG
>PMUF01000049.1 GCA_003167015.1 Chitinophagaceae bacterium
AGATCAGCGCCAGGCTGATAGGCACGACCTGCTCCAGCCGCTTCGTAGCGCGCTGCTGGTTTTCAAAATCGCCCTGCCAGACCATGGAATAGCCTTTTTTCAAAGACACTGCCGCGTCGACCTTTTGCTGGGCCTCGGCAATGGTGCTGCCCATATCCCGGCCGCGGATGGAGAACTTCAGGGCTGCATAGCGTCGGTTGTCATCCCGGTAGATCAGCGAGGCGCCGGTCCTTTCCTTGATATCCGCGATTTCTTTGATCGGCACCTTACTGCCGCTCATAGTCGGCACGAGCAATTCACCGATCTGTTCGGGCGTCTTCCTATATTCTTCCGGCAGGCGTACGCGGATGTCGAAGGTCTTGATGCCTTCATACAGCGTACTGGCCGGAACACCACCCGGTCCGAGACCACCGATGGCCATGCTGATGACGGCATTTGCCTGGGCGGAGGCCACCCCGTACAGCGCCATTTTGCCCTGGTCGAGGTTGATGTCCAGCTCAGGCTGGCCGATATTGTGCATGATACCGAGGTCTTCGATACCCTTGATGCCTTTCAGCACGTTGAAATATTGCTGCAACTCGCCTTCCATATATGGCAGCGAGTCACCAAATATCTTCAGGACAAGACTGCCCTTTACTCCCGACACGGCCTCTTCCACGTTGTCGCTGATCGGCTGGGAGAAGTTCAGGTTGACGCCGGGGATGACCGACAGGGCCCTGTTCATCTGGTCGATCAGCTCAGGCTTGGTGATATGGGGCTGCCATTTGTCTTCCGGGAACATGAGGATGTCGAATTCATTGTTATAATACCCCGTGACGTCTGTGCCGTCATCCGGCCGTCCCGTCTGGGATACGCAGTATTGCACCTGGGGGAAGCCCATGAGGATGTCGCGGGCCTGTTTGGAGATCTGGACGGATTTATCGAGGCCGGTGCTGTAGTCGCTCTGGATACGCAGCCAGATACTGCCCTCATCCAGCTGGGGCAGGAATTCCGAGCCGAGGTATTTAAAGGAGTAGATACCGGCGACCATGACGATCAGCGCACATGCGACCACGATCTCCTTGAACTTCCATGCCAGGATAAAACCTTTCTGCATGAAATCCATCAGCGGCTCGACGATCGGGTTGTGTTTTTCCCGGACGTTCTTACGCATCAGCAGGCTGATCAGTACCGGCACCAGCGTGAGAGTGGTAATTAGGGAGCCGAGCAGGGCGAAGCTGAGGGTATAGGCCAGCGGGGAGAACATCTTGCCTTCTACCTTCTGGAAGGCGAAGATTGGGAGCAGGGCGGTGATGATGATGATATTGAGATAGAAGGGCCGTTTGCCTATTTCGGCAGCGCTCTTCTTGATGATGCCGAGCTTGGTCATTTTATTGAACCGCTCCATGCCGACTTCCTGCGCCTTGTGATTGAGGATGACGAAGATGCCTTCCACCATTACGATCGTTCCGTCGAGGATGATCCCGAAGTCCACCGCTCCCAGGGACAAGAGGTTGGCCGACATGTGCATGAGGTGGAGGCAGATGAAGGCGAAGAGCAGCGAGATCGGGATGATGACTGCCACGACGACGGTGGCGCGCCAGTCGAAGAGGAACAGCGAGATCAGCACAATGACCAACAGGACACCTTCTACCAGGTTGTGTAAAACGGTGTGCGTCGCATAGTCGATCAGATCGGTCCGGTCATAGTAAGGAACGATCTTGGTATCGGCGGGGAGCACGTACTGGTTAAGGTAGCGGATTTTGTCTTCGACATGCCTCACGACATCGGTAGGGTTTTCTCCCTTTCGCATGACGATGATGGCCTCGACGACGTCGTCCTGTTTTTCGACTTTTCGTGAGCCGAATTTGGGGTTCGTGCCGTCGGCGCGGGTGACCCAGCCGAGACGGGGAACATTGGAGATCTCGACAGTGGCGACGTCTTTGACCAGGAGCGGTACGCCGTTGTTATTCTGGACGATAATGTTCTTGATCTCTTCTACGTCATTGATCAGGCCAATGCCCCTGACGACGAAGTCCTGGTCGTTCTGGAAGATCATATCGCCGCCCACGTTGATATTGGTATTTTGGACGGCATTGAAGACGTCCAGTGCGGTCAGGCCGAGATTGGTCAGCTTGCCCGGGTCGACTTTGATCTCGTAGGTCTTGGTCTTACCGCCGAAGCTGTTGATATCGCCGACACCTTCTACGCTGCGTAGCTGGCGGTCGATGACCCAGTCCTGCAGCGTCTTCAGTTCGCGCGCATCCCTGAAGCTACTCTTAATCGTATAGCGGTAGATCTCACCTGTGGGTCCTGTCGGGGGCTGTACGGCGGGCTGGATGTTCGGGGGAATGGTGGCATTGGGGAGCAGGTTCATGACCTGTTGCCTGGCTGCGGGGTCTTTCACGTCGTCATCGAAAATGATCTTGACATAGGACAGGCCGAAGATGCTGGTAGACCGGAGACTGATCTTGTCCTGCACCGGGTTCATGGCGATCTCGATGGGGATGGTCACGAACTTCTCCACTTCTTCGGCGCTGCGGCCCGGCCACTGGGTGATGATATCTATTTCCGTGTTCGTGACATCAGGGAAGGCCTCGATGGGCATGTCCAGAAAGGTGATGACGCCGCTGACGATCAGCAGGGAGATCACGAACAGGATGAAATACTTATTTTTAAGCGAGAAACCGATGATCCCTCTAAGGAATTTAGTCATTAGATTTTTTTATTAGTTATTCAACTGATCATAGATCTGCAAAGCGTCCTTGGTGATGACCTTTTCTCCCGCCGAAACGCCGTCTTTGATGTAAACCTTTCCATCGACTGCGTTAGCCAGGGTATTCAATGGGTCGACGGGGGTAATGTCCGCGCGCCCTTCGCCATGGTAGACCAGCACATAATATTTGCTGTTATCGAAGACCAATGCCGACTTCGGAACGTAGATCGCCTGCTGGTGCTGGGTGTTGGATACGAGGACGGTCGCAAACATGAGGGGCCGCAGGGCATAGTCGGGATTGTCGATGACGATGCGTACTTTAGTGACCCGACTATTGGGATCGAGTACGTGCATGATCTTATCTATGCGTCCGGCGAAGACCCGGCGAACGCTCAGCGAGACCGACGACTTCATCGTCGACAACAACCGCATCAACATCGCGCGGCCGAATGTCTTCAGGCGCGATCCGGTCAATCTGATCCG
>PMUF01000247.1 GCA_003167015.1 Chitinophagaceae bacterium
CGGGGCGCGGATCTCGGCCGGGAAATCCGGGAAGGTAGCGAGGTCGATACCCAGCATGGCAGTATTGTTGGTGAATTGACTGCCCGTTAATTGCATCCCATCGCCGGAGTCTCCGGCGAATTTTATGACGACGTCCTGAAGGACTTCTTCTTTTTTGTTCATACTGTGCGGTTCTGTCTGCAAAGGTAGGGTAAAAAGGGGTGTGGAATTTGCGCAACAGTTCATTTATGGGAACGCCCGGAGTCATTGCGATGAATGGTTCCGGGCGTTTTTGTTGCCGGTGTTGAAGCCGCCTGTAAGAGGACGCGCGAGCGTCCGATACTAGAAGAGTGAGCGCTGTGGTCGGGCAAGGCAGATATTAACCCCAGTGGCCTGCCACCCAATAGGATCCCTTGCTGTTTCTGCCCCAGCGGCCTGCTACCCATACCTTGTGGCCCTGTGGAGGCAAATCCCAATGTCCGGGTACTTCTGCATAGGCCCCGTTGCTCCAGTTCCACTCGGTACCGACCCACACATGATTGGGGGAAGGGCGGGCCGGACGTGCTCTGACATGTGCAGCAGGGTGTACTTTTACATAATTGTGATCCTGGGCGTTTACGCCATTGACCATCAGGAGCATACCTGCGCTAAGCAGGGTCATTAAAATTAATTTACGCATAGATTCAGCTTTATGGGGGTTAAGCCAAATTCATGCCACCGGGGAAAAATTCATGCCGCCTCGCCGGAGGGTTTATCGAAAACAAATGCTAATTTCGTTAGCAAACTGAAATATAATGAAACGATCCGGTGCGGCAGATCTTCCTTTGCATAACGGCCATGTCCCGCAGTGGCTGGCTCAGCGCATGTCGCGGTTAGGGCTAGCCGTTACTGAAGTTTTGTTGGCGCAATTCGGCAAGAACGAGGTATTACGCCGGCTGAGTGATCCCTTCTGGTTTCAAAGCCTGGGGGCCGTGATGGGGATGGACTGGCATTCTTCCGGTATCACCACTTCCGTCATGGGCGCTTTGAAAAAGTCGATCAATCCCCTATCCCGGGAGCTGGGCATTTATATCTGTGGCGGGAAAGGCGCTTCCTCCCGGCAGGCGCCGGAAGAGATCCGGAAGGCATGCGACAGCACGGGGCTCGACGCAGCGCAGCTGGTGCGTTGCAGTAAGTTGAGCGCCAAAGTAGACAATACGGTCGTGCAAGACGGCTTTCAGTTATACCTGCACAACTTTATCCTCAGCGATGAAGGTCAGTGGACAGTGATCCAGCAAGGGATGAGTGCGACCAGTTCGATGGCCCGACGGTATCATTGGCATTCTGCCGGGCTGCAATCCTTCGTGGAGGAACCGCACACGGCTATTTGCGGATACCCTCAGTGCGACATCCTCAATCTGGCGGACCGCCTGGCCTGTCCTGCGCGGAATGCCGTCCTTTCCATCACCCGGGAAAAGCCTGAGACGATGATGCGCGACATTCAACACCTGGTATAGCCTTCCCATCATGACGTCCGGACGGAAGATGTAGACCTTAGAAGGCTCGGCGCCATTCTATGGCTGGCGTTTGACCGGCAGCCTTCCGATTTTGAGGAATTGTTGTTGCTGGAAGGCGTAGGCCCCCGTACGTTGCAGTCGCTGGCTTTGGTGAGTGAAGTTATCTATGGCACGCAGTCACGCTTTCGTGATCCTGCCAGGTTTTCATTTGCCCATGGAGGTAAGGACGGTCACCCTTTTCCCGTTCCGGTGAAAGTGTATGATGAGACGATCGGTATCCTGCAAATGGCCGTACAGAAGGCAAAGATCGGCCAGAGTGACAGATTGGATGCCGTACGACGGCTCAGCGAATTGGCACAGCGCGCGGAAAAAGATTTCACTCCCTCCGGCGGGTTGGAGGAGTTTATCGAAAAGGAGAGGCGGGATTCCTGGCAATATGGGGGAAGGACCGTTTATGGCCGGGAAAAGCCTCCGTTACGGAAGACGCCATCGCAGGAGGGACAAAAAGCCGCGCAGGAGCAAAAAGCCACGCAGGAGCGAAAACCCGCCCGGCAGCTCAGGTTGTTCTAACTGTCATTGCGGTTCGCCATTTGCGAACTTTTTGCGGCCGGGGCACTCTTCAACCCAGGATTTCTGGATAACAGCTCCTCGGCCTTATCCGTCATGCCCTGTGTAGTGCGCCATTTTTTGATAAGCTTGCGCAATACCCGTTCTTTTTCCGCTTTCTCTTTTGTGGAATCGTTCATAGCCTTAACCCTTAACCTGGTGAATACTTGAGGTATAAAGATAGGGGCATCACCAGGCAGATTTCGTTTTGCCATAGCGGTGATTTAATCAGGTAATGGTTTTCTTTATTAATGCTTACATATTATAGGCTCCGTAGTAAGCCGCGCCCTGCAGGGCCATTTTATCGTTCAATACAACGTGGACAGGTATCCTGTCGGACAGATCATGCATACGGCCGTTATTATCGAAATGTCGCGTCCAGCTGTCGCCTTGGAGCAAGGGAAGTATTTTTGGGGGTATTCCGCCGGCCAGGTAAAGGCCGCCGGTAGCCATGAGTTTCAGCACAAGGCTGGAGGCTTCCGTGGCGAGGTAGCGGACGAAGAGCTCCATCGTCTGGGCACAGACGAGATCTTCATGATGCAGGGCCGCCTGGCTGATGACGGCTGCGGGATCTTCGTCCTGCATCCGCTGGGATAACCATTCCGGAATTTGCTCTTTTCGGTGATCGGTCAGAAAATGAAAGATGTTTTTAATACCCATACCCGATACGACTCGCTCCCAGCTCACATGACCATACTGCTGTTGCAGATAATGAAAGATCTCTATGTCTATGGGCATACGGGGTCCGAAATCGCTGTGCCCTCCTTCCGTGGCAAAGGGATGATAACGTTGCCCATCCCAGAACAGGCCTGCTTCACCCAGTCCGGTGCCGGGCGCGATGATGGCGATGTTGCCTTTCGACCCGGCCTGCCCTTCCGCAAGTGTAGCCAGCTCTTTTGCATCCAGCCCTGCCATGCCGTAGGCAGTGGCTTCCAGGTCGTTGATAAAGCAGACAGGTATCTTCATCTCCTGGCTCATGACCTTGCTGTCCAGTAGCCAGGGCAGGTTGGTCAGCTTACTTTGGCCATTGATCACCGGGCCGGCTACAGCAGCGGAGATCCGGTCGGGCAATTTGCCACCTGAAAAATCATGGATGATATCGGTAAGAGAAGGATGGTCTTTGGAAACGTATCGTTGTTCTTTGACGATCGACAGCCCTTTGTCGCCGGATTCATAGAGGGCGACATTGGTTTTGGTGCCGCCGATGTCGGCAGCCAGGATAGCGATCGGTTGTTTCTGATGGATCTCGTTTTTGAAGGCTATTTTCAGCATTCCCAAAGTTACATGTTGCGGCGATATTGACCGCCAACTTCATATAAAGCATTGGTTATCTCTCCCAGGGTGCAATACCTGACCGTCTCCATCAATTCTTCGAAGAGGTTACCGTTGTTGACGGCCACCGCCTTCAGCCGGCGCAACATGTCCGGGCAACGGTCTGCATTCCTTTCACGGAAAGCCTGCAGGTTCCGGATCTGCTGGTCCTTTTCTTCTGTGGTGCTGCGGATGACTTCCGACGGTAGGATAGTGGGTGACCCGCCTTTGCCAAGGAAGGTATTGACGCCGACGATAGGCAGTTCGCCGCTGTGCTTGAGGCCTTCATAGTAGAGGCTTTCTTCCTGGATCTTGTTCCGCTGGTACATCCTTTCCATGGCGCCCAGTACCCCGCCGCGATCCGTCAACCGGTCGAATTCGGTAAGGACAGCCTCTTCCACGAGGTCGGTCAGCTCTTCTATGGCAAAGCTGCCCTGGATGAAATTTTCCGTCCGGGCGGTACCCAGTTCGCGGTTGATGATCAGCTGGATGGCCATGGCCCGCCGTACGCTTTCTTCTGTTGGCGTAGTGATGGCCTCGTCATAGGCATTCGTATGGAGCGAGTTGCAATTGTCATAAATGGCGTACAAGGCCTGCAGCGTGGTCCTGATATCGTTGAAGTCTATCTCCTGGGCATGCAGGCTGCGGCCGCTGGTCTGGATATGGTACTTTAATTGTTGCGATCGACTGTTGCCTTTATAGATGTGTTTGATGGCCTTGGCCCAGATCCGCCTGGCGACCCGGCCGATCACGCTGTATTCGGGGTCCATGCCATTGCTGAAGAAAAAGGAAAGGTTGGGGGCAAACTCGTCGAGCGCCATGCCTCTGCTGAGATAGTATTCCACATAGGTGAAACCGTTAGCGAGCGTAAACGCCAGCTGGGTGATAGGGTTGGCGCCAGCCTCGGCGATATGATAGCCGCTGATGGAGACGCTATAAAAATTGCGCACCTTCCGGCGGATGAACCATTCCTGCACGTCGCCCATCAGACGCAGAGCGAATTCCGTACTGAATATACACGTATTCTGTGCCTGGTCCTCCTTGAGGATGTCGGCTTGTACCGTTCCCCTCACCTGTGACAGGGCTTCTGCCCTGATCTTTTCATAGATATCCGGCGGCAGTACTTCTTCGCCGCTGAGCCCCAGCAGGGTGAGGCCTAAGCCGTTGTTGCCTTCGGGCAGGTCGCCGGCATAGTGGGCCTTGGCGTGCGTCACCCCGCCGTTGGCGGCTACCCCGCCGTTTGCGGCCAGATATTTCTCGCACTGCTGGTCGATAGCCGCATTCAGGAAGAAGGCCAGCAGGATAGGCGCGGGACCGTTGATGGTCATGCTGACGGAAGTCCGCGGGTCGCAGAGGTCGAATCCGCTGTAGAGTTTTTTTGCATCGTCGACTGTGGCGATGCTGACGCCGGCATTGCCGATCTTTCCATAGATATCCGGCCGGTAGTCGGGATCTTCTCCGTATAAGGTCACCGAGTCGAATGCTGTGCTGAGCCGCTTGGCGGGCTGGCCGGCGGAGACGTAATGGAATCGTTTGTTGGTACGCTCCGGGCTGCCTTCTCCGGCAAACATCCGGGTGGGATCTTCTTCCGACCGTTTCAACGGGAAGGTGCCCGCGGTAAAGGGATATTTGCCGGGGAAATTTTCCTGCACCCGCCAGCGAAGGATGTCGCCCCAGTCTTTGAAGCGTGGTACGGCGATACGGGGGATGCGGAGATGGGAAAGTGATTCGGTGTAGAGCGGTTGTTGAATCTTTTTTCCACGCACTTCATACTCGAAATATTCTTTCCGATAGCGGTCCCGGGTAGTCTCCCACTCTTCGATTAATTTTTTGCAGACGGGCATCAATTGCTTTTCCAGCCACTCCTTCCGCTCTTCCAATGGCTGGCGGCCGGGAGATTCCGCGGGCAATTCCTCCAGTGCGCCTGTCACCTTGTAGAGGCGTGAGGCGATGTCAGCCTGCTCGTCCGTCCGTTGGTTATAGTCCCGGATCGAGGCGGTGATCTCGGAAAGATATCTTACCCGGGACGGCGGAATGATGAGTGATTGGGTAGCGGTATCGCGGAGATGAGGATGCGCTTCGATGGACCCCAGGTGAACACCCGTCTTTTTTTCAATGGTTGCTATCAACTTATCAAACAATTCGTTGATACCTTCATCATTGAACTGTGCGGCGATGGTACCGACGATGGGCAGATCCCCGTCTTTGGCATTCCAAAGATTATGATTGCGCTTGTATTGTTTTCTGATATCGTGCAGGGCGTCCAGGGCGCCGGCCTTATCGAATTTATTCAGTACGACGAGGTCGGCATAATCCAGCATGTTGATCTTTTCCAGTTGTGAAGCTGCCCCATATTCAGGCGTCATGACGTACAGGCTGAGATCGGAGTAATCGAGGATGGAGGCATCGCTTTGTCCCACGCCCGCCGATTCGAGGATGATCAGGTCGTATCCGGCGGCTTTGCAGATGTCGATGGCTTCTTGTACGTGTGCGCTCAACGCTTTGTCGCTATCGCGGGTGGCGAGGCTGCGCATATAGGCTCTGGGGCTGGAAATGGCATTCATCCGGATCCTGTCTCCCAGCAGGGCGCCGCCGGTCTTTTTTTTGGAAGGGTCTACGGAGATCACCGCCAGCGTTTTGTCGGGGAACTGATTCAGGTAGCGCCGTACAAGTTCATCGGTGACGGAAGATTTACCAGCGCCGCCTGTGCCGGTGATGCCGATCACGGGGATGGTGATGCCTGAGGTGGGCGGCTCAGCCGCCCCCGCGGCCCCTTGGGCGGGCAATTGGCCTGCGACCTGGGGCGCCGCCACTCCATTCTCCGCATTCGTTATCGCCCGCGCGATCTTCCGGATATCTTTCCATTCCCCCAGTTTCATTTCACCTTTGAAATTCGACGGACTGCCATTCAGCGAAAAGTCACACTGCCGGATCACATCCTCGATCATCCCCTCCAAACCCATCCTTCGCCCGTCATCCGGTGAATAGATCC
>PMUF01000562.1 GCA_003167015.1 Chitinophagaceae bacterium
CCAGGAGCGGATGCTGATGGTGGTACAGAAGGGCAGGGAGCAGGAGGTAGTCAGTATTTTCGAGAAGTGGGACCTGCCGGCCTCTGCCATTGGCGAGGTGACGGATGACGGACTACTGAAATTCTATATGGGTGGCGAACTGGAAGCCGAGATCCCGGCCTATGAGCTGGTGCTGGGTGGTGGCGCCCCACAATATGACCGGCCTTACAGTGAACCGGCCTATCTCCAGAAGATAAAATCATTCGACCCGGCCGCTATCGAAGTGCCCGAAGATATTCGGGCGGTGGCGGAGCAGCTGATCGCGCTGCCGAATATAGCTTCGAAAAAATGGGTGGCGGTGCAGTATGACAGTACGGTGGGCGAGGCGAATACATCTACGAATCAAGCGAGCGATGCGGCTATTGTGCTGGCCAAAGGTACCGGCGGCAAGGCGCTCGCCATGACAACGGATTGCAATAGCCGCTATGTCTATGCCGATCCCTACAAGGGTGCGATGATCGCGGTAGCGGAAGCTGCGCGAAATATCGTCTGCAGCGGGGGTCAGCCGCTGGGGGTGACGAATTGCCTCAATTTTGGCAATCCTTATGACCCGGGCGTCTATTACCAATTTGTCCAGGCCATCAAGGGTATGGGCGATGCGTGCCGGGCATTCGACACCCCGGTGACGGGCGGGAATGTCAGCTTTTACAATCAAAACCCTGACGGGGCGGTGTATCCGACGCCAACGATCGGCATGGTGGGCCTGCTGGAGAGCGTGAAGGATAAGATGACCCTAGACTTCAAGGAAGAGGGCGATATCATCTACCTGCTGGGCGTGAGCAATGACGACATCAACTCTTCGGAATACCTGCATAAGATATGCGGTGTCGAATTCAGTCCCGCTCCACACTTTGACGTGGACGAGGAATTGACATTGCAACGGATGCTGGCTGCGTTGATCAGCGCCGGGCTGATACGCAGCGCGCATGATGTCAGCGAAGGCGGCCTTTTCGTTACACTGGCGGAGTCGGCCTTTCCGCGCGGACTGGGATTCGACGTGGTGGCATCGGATGCGAATATCCGGAAAGATGCCTATTGGTATGGCGAGTCGCAGAGCCGGGTGGTGGTGAGCGTTCATCCCGACCAGGTGGGGGCGTTTAAAAAAGCGCTGGGCGATGTTTCTGCGACGGAGATAGGGTTTGTCACGGCGGGCTCTTTCGATGTAGATGGAATGGAATGGGGAAGTGTGGGGGAATGGAAAGAGAGATATGATAGCGCGTTGGAAAATTATATGGCGAAGGAAGCGGAGCTGGATTAAAGGGGAAGGAACGGACCGAGGGGAAGGAACGGACAAATAGCAAACATGGACAACAAAGAATATATTGTAGTGACCGGGGCGGCCGGGTTTATCGGAAGCGACCTGGTGGGTTATCTTAATCAGCAAGGCTATACGGAACTGATCCTGGTGGATGAATTCGGGTATCCGGACAAAGCGCCGAACCCGGAAGGAAAGAAATATGCCGTACAGGTAGAAAGGGAGTCTTTTTTCGACTGGCTGACCGAGAACCGGCCGGTTGTGAGCTGCGTCTTCCACATCGGCGCCCGGACCGACACGACGGAATTCGATTATTCCATTCATGAGCATCTCAATGTCGAGTATTCCAAAAAGATATGGGCGTATTGTACGGCCCATCAGACGCCGCTGGTATATGCATCTTCCGCGGCTACCTATGGTGCAGGAGAGAACGGCTATGATGACCGGCATAATGTGGTGTCTTCGTTGAAGCCACTGAATGCTTATGGGGTTTCGAAGAATGAATTTGATAAATGGGCGTTGGAACAGGCGGGGCGGACGAACGGACAGGGCCAAGCCGCTTCGCAGCCGCCGTTCTGGGCGGGGCTGAAATTTTTCAATGTCTATGGCCCGAGTGAATATCATAAGGGGCGGATGGCCAGCGTGATCTTCCACTCTTTTCACCAGATCCGTCAGCATGGCGAGGTAAAACTCTTCAAGTCGCATCGGCCGGACTACAAGGATGGGCAGCAGCTGAGGGATTTTGTCTATGTGAAAGACGTCATCAAAGTTTGCTACTGGCTGATGGAGCATCGGCCGGCATCGGGCCTTTATAACCTGGGCACGGGCAAGGCCAGGTCTTTCGAGGACCTGGTGAAGGCCACCTATGCCGGGCTGGACCTGCCTGCGCGGATCGTGTATATCGATATGCCGGAAGATATCCGGGATAAGTACCAGTATTTTACTGAGGCCAACATGCAGAAATTGAGGAGTGCAGGGTATACGGCCGAGTTTTATTCGCTGGAAGATGGGGTAGGGGATTATGTGCGAAATTACCTTGCTAAAGGAGCATATTATGAATAAGAAGATCGCGATCATCGGTGGAGGCAATCTCGGGACGGCCATTGCGGAAGGGTTGATACAGAGCGGCTTCGTTTCCCCTAAACATATCCTCATCACGAAGCGGAATATCCAGACCCTGAATGAACTGGAACGGAAGGGGGTACTGGTCAGCGACAAGAATGAAGAGGCGGTGAGATATGCCGACCTGGTGATCCTGGCGGTGAAGCCTTTCCAGGTGAGCGAGATCCTCCGGTCGCTGAAGGATGAGTTCAGGCCGGACAAGCACATCCTCGTATCGGTGGTGACGGGTGTTTCCATCGATGAACTCTCCGGCTGCCTGGGGAACAAGGTCGGTCATGGGGTACCGGTGGTCAGGGCGATGCCGAATACGGCTATTTCCATCCAGGAAAGCATGACTTGCATTGCCACACGCAATGTGAGTGATGAGCACCTGCAATATATTATCGAGGTCTTCAATCAACTGGGCAGGGCGGTGCGGATAGATGAGAAGCTGATGGATGCGGCCACGGTGCTGGGCGCCTGCGGGACGGCTTTCGCGATGCGTTATATCAGGGCGAATATCCAGGGTGGGATAGAAATAGGTTTTGATGCTGTGACAGCCAGTCTTATCGTTGCGCAGACCGTCAAGGGCGCCGCGGAGCTGTTGTTGAAAAAGGGAACGCATCCCGAGCAGGAGATCGACAAGGTGACGACACCCAAGGGTTGTACGATCGCGGGGTTGAATGAAATGGAGCACCAGGGGTTCAGCTCTTCGCTGATCAAGGGGCTGGTGGCGAGCTATGAGAAGATTGGGAGGCCTTAGGCGGGGAGAGGACGTTCGAGGGCGCGAGGGCGCGGCAGGGATAGCCGGCCGGAGGTTGCGCAGGTCGGTGATGTGGGTGGGCCGGAGCTGGCGAGCGCGATACTCAATAGACCTCGCCGGTATCCAAGTCGAGGGTGTAAATGCATGTTTCTTTCTCCTGGCTGCCTTCGGGTTTGTATGCATGTGCCTGGCCGTATGCATCATAGGATTGATGCGAGTGTTTATTTTTATCCGACAATGCAAAGAAATAGAACGCTTTTCCTTCTTTCCAGACGGGCCATAAAATTCCATCATGCATAATGAAGAGCGATGTCCCGTCAGAATAGCCCCAGGCAGTATGTGAATAATAGGGTGCGCCGGACGCATCTTTTATGTAAAGCAGACGATTCATTTTCTCCGTTCTGATCTCGAAGTCCCGGATAGAAGGCGTATTGTTCCTGAATTCTTCAAAACTGGTATATACTCCGCTGGCATAGGGGCCTTCGCTGCCGGCAGGTTTATCGAAACGGGACCGGTTGAATTCGTTGATCTGTTCCCTGCTGATCAGGCGGCCGGAGTTTTGTTTTTGTCCGGTCACCCAGGAAGCACTGTCAGCGAGATTGATGAAGAGGCTGGATAGGGTATCGTCGAGGCCGAAATAAGAAGCATGCAAAGAAGAATAATAGTCGTGCGTTTTCATTGTCCACGCGGTGTCATACCGGAGCTCGGGGGTGTACAGGCTGTCCCTGGTGGCGTATATTTCGGCCTTCAACCGGATATGAATCTGTTCGTATTGCTTATCGGGAGTTTTGAGCTCATCTTCCCCGGCATAGTTGGCATTGGAGAGCCATAAGGTGCGCAGGACGATGAGGGCGGTGCAGGGGGCATCCGGTCGGGTGAAATACTGGTTGAAGTATTCGGCGATTTCGGCTGCCGCGGGCTTTTTGAAGACATACTGCCGGTCACTGGGCTTGAGCACCCCTTGTATGAGGTAAATGCCGATCCTTCCCGTATCGGGCCGTTCGTCAATGACTTCGAAATGACGGAAAAGACCCGAAGAACCCGGAGCAGCGGGCTTGGCGAAATGGAGGGTTTTCCGTGCAAGATCGCCCATGGCGATTTGGGCGCCGGCGGAAAGGCAGAGAAACAATAAACAGACGAATGATAGGAGGTGTTTCATTTTAGGTTGAGGGTTTGAGGCTTAGTAAACATTTCCTGTATCCATATCGACGGAGTAGACGTAGCGGCGTTTGTAGTCTGCATGGCGGCCGGAGACGGAATCTCCTGACGTAGCGGATTGCATTGAGATGCCTTTGGCGGCCGGGTTTTTTTCGGCGTCCGGAGGATTGACCCGGCTGATGATATCCCTGTAGAAATAGAAGGCCTTACCTTCGCGCCAGGCGGAATAGAGTACGCCATCTCTCATGATGTACACATCTTTGCCATCGCAGTATCCCCAGGCATCGTGTGTATAATAGCTGTTGCCGGCCTCCCGGGTATAGAGGATGCGGCGGTCGTCTTCTACTTTGACTTCGAAGTCGCGGATGGAAGGGGCATTGTTGCGGAATTCTTCAAAACTATTATAGACCCCCCTGGTCAGCGTGGTATCTATACCGATAGGGGCTTTGAACCGGGATGTATTGAACTGCCGGATGTCTTCGAGACTGATCCGGCGGTCGCCATTCTGTCGGCGGGCGGTGACGGAAGATGAACTGTCAGCGAGATCGGCCAGGATCGAGGCCAGGTTTTTACCCCAGTCGGAGTAAGGAGCTTGCAGGGAGGCGTAATAGGTCATCTTTTTTGTAGCCTGCAGGGTATCGAACCTGATCACGGGCAGATAGCGATTGTCTTTGACGGCGTAGACCTCGGCTTTGAGGCGGATATGGGTTTTTTCGAAGCGGCGGTCGGGGTCGCGGACAAGATCTTCGCGGATATACCTGGCATCGGAGAGCCATAACGCCCGGAGCACGATAAGGGCAGTATAGGGTGCGCCGGGCCGGCTGAAGTGGTTGTTGAGCCAGGCGGCGACGGCGGGGGCTGCGGACTGGTCGAAGACGAGTTGCCGGTCATAGGGGCGGCGGAAGGTTTTCATATTGGTATGTACACCGATGCGGGCTGTATCGGGTCGTTCATCTATGACTTCGAAATGGCTGAAGAGGCTGTTATTCGCAGTGTGGGCGAGGTCATGGGAGGCCTTGATCCTGATGGTGACGGAGGGGAGGGCTGAAAGCAGGTCCTCCTGTGGGGCGGCAGATACCGGTATTTGTGCCCGGATCGGAGCGAAGGGGAATAGCCCGACAAGATAAAAAGTGAGGAGAAAGGGGTTCTTCATGGCTGACTGGAAATTAGTAACAAAATAAGAAAGTTTTCATGTTTCATGAATCATTTTTAATTATATATATAAATGATTGCTAATTTATTACGAATC
Source organism: Chitinophagaceae bacterium (assembly GCA_003167015.1). GTDB lineage: Bacteria > Bacteroidota > Bacteroidia > Chitinophagales > Chitinophagaceae > Puia. Next base: position 5,566 of record PMUF01000562.1, read on the forward strand.
GTCAGCTCTTTTTAATTTATCGTAAAACCCACGGTTAAAACGGCAGAAAATCTACTCTTGCGGGGAAAATAAACGCGGGCTATCTTGCGTTTGTGAGTTACCGGGTGTATTTTTGCCGCGGAAATGGCAATGCTCATCCAGCCAGGAAATATGACCTTATTCGTAGAATAAATCCAATTTTAACCATGATGAAAGGAAAAACCCTTACCACGCTCGTGTTGGTTATTGAAATCGCCTGTATCGCCGTCCTTCACGCAGTAAAGATCAATCAGTCGGAAAAATCGGCAAACAAAGAGATCACCAAAAATGCTTTCCCGGAGCCTGTTGAAGGAAAGCCCAAAACTGCCGCTTATACTCTGGCGGTGTTTAGGTAGAAAAAACAAAGCCTGTCATAAGAAATTCAGAAAAGAGGCTACCCGTAGGGTGGTCTCTTTCGCTTTAGGTTATTTATCCACATCCCGAAACACGTATTTTTTCAGGATTATAATTTGATGTAGCTTTGTATGACCTCTTGGAATTTTCTATTCTATTATTTTTTCTTTTCAGCAGGTCAAATCAGTGGCAGGGCTCACGCAGAGCCGGTAGGAGATAGGGATGCTAAGATATTGTTTTCCGTCTATCGCCCATAACACAACAGCGCATTTAATAATAAATTAATTGACCATACTATGGCTAAGTATGTTTTTGTTACAGGTGGTGTAACTTCTTCATTGGGTAAAGGCATTATTGCGGCATCGCTGGCTAAGCTACTGCAGGCCAGAGGCTTAAGAGTGACGATACAGAAGTTCGACCCTTACATCAACGTGGACCCGGGCACTTTGAACCCTTATGAGCATGGGGAGTGTTATGTCACGGAGGATGGGGCGGAAACGGATCTCGATCTTGGCCATTACGAACGCTTTCTCAATATTTATACTTCCCAGGCCAATAATGTCACGACGGGAAGGATCTATCAGACGGTCATTAACAAAGAGCGGGAAGGCGCCTATCTCGGCAAGACGGTGCAGGTGATCCCGCA
>PMUF01000345.1 GCA_003167015.1 Chitinophagaceae bacterium
CCTGGCCTGAGCATCAAGTAGTTGAGAGGCCAACATTATCGCTATTAATATTTGATACTTTTTCATCATAGTAAGGGAAATGCTAAAATGGTGAAGGCTTGGCTGATGAGTCTGGTTTAGCGGAGGGATACAGTTGATCGTGTATCCACGGATAATAATAGTCTCTTCCCAAGTTATTATCCTGAAAGGGCTTTTGAGAACCTCTGAAATCCGCATAGCTTAGCCGGGTAGTATCTGACCATTTTATAATGGTATCAGCCTGCTTTCTTCAGGGGCTTCCAAAGGAAAAGAATAGTAGTAATGCACATTTGAACATAACCTTATAGATAGATTTAAAGCGACTTTCCATAAAACAGGTACCCTGTGTCGGCCAACACAGGGTACTCATTTATTTATTTTCAGCGGAAGGATGGACCTATTGCCGGAAAGGCATCAAATTACCGGAGGTACGCATCTTCAGGATACCGTCCAAATCCGGATAGGTCATTTTCTTCAACTGACCGGGGTTATAGCTGACCGGTCCCGTACCGGATGTACTGGTGGTTTCGATATTGCCGGGAATGATGACATAACGATATTGAACCCCGGTGTAATCATCACTTGGGAACCAATACAACACAATTTTCCCCACTTGTGGTACCTGGATCATGTTCACCAGGTTTTCATTATCCACATTGACAATGGCGGAATCTCCCAAAGCGGACGCAGACAAATAACCGATGATCGCTCCGGAAGAAAGAATGGATGCAGTAATCCCCGGCGCTGTAATCGTGTCGACCAGAACAGTGTCACCATAATAGGGGTCAAAAAATTTTACTTCAGTGACGAGCGTTATCCACGGCGAATACTGAACACTGTCAGGGCCTGCTGCGCCGGCAGCTCCCGCAGCACCGGTGGCACCAGTGGCGCCGGTTGCGCCCGCAGGGCCGGTTTTCGTACAGCTGACCATCGTGATCAGCCCCATGAGGAAGAGCGCGTAAATGAAAACGTTTAGGTTTTTCAGGTTTTTCAAGTTATTAGATTTTAAATGAATGAATATTCCTTTAAAAGGAAGGCACACTCAAACGCGTAGGGAATAGTTTTATTATTTCACTGCATTGCGCATCCTGATCAGCGAAAAAGAAAGACTGGACTCCTTTACCGCGTTCGCGAGCGTCCACAGTTCCGGAAGGACCCGGAGTTCCGCATCCCCTTTCAGCAATTCCCCGAAAATATCGTCTATCCGGCGCCGGGATACCGGTATCTCCTGCTCGTAAGAAATATAATAGCCCGCCACTTCATCAAGACACGTGAAATTGCCGGTTGCAAATTCATAACAATACAGCACAGTCCCGTTCACCCGCCGGAACCAGCCTGCCTCGATGGCGACGACATGCGTCGCCCGGGATTGGCCCAGGAATGTCTGCCGGTCTTCGGGGGAAGTGGCCGGGCCCGCATAGTAAGTGACCCTCGGGCAATCCCTCGGCAAAAGGTAATTGTGCAACAGCTTGCCGGAAATAGCAAAAACGACATCGCCTTTGATGGCGGAAAAAAAAGAAGGAGAAGGCCGGGGATCGAACTTTTCGATTCCGTCCTCTTCACTGATGTGGAATAAACGCGGTTGCATGGCATCGAAGATAGGCTACCGCTTATGTCGAGGGAAGGGTGGAAAATGAATTTTATGTCAAATTCCGACCGCGATCCCGTTCCGCTCCAACTCCCCGCGGATCCTCACGGCGAATTCCACCGCATGGTCGCCATCGCCATGCAGACAGATGGTATCGGCAGTGATAGGGATCTCGATGCCCCCGCCGGCCCGTACCTTGCCTTCTCTCACCATCATCAGCACCTGCTGTACCATCTTCCCCGGGTCATCGATCAGGGCATCCGGTGCGGTCCGGGGAGTCAGGCTGCCATCCGGCTGATAGGTCCGGTCGGCAAATACCTCGCTGACAAAGCCAAGCCCGAAGGCCGTTGCCTGTCGCTGCATCTCGCTGCCGCTAAGTCCATATAACAATAAGGAAGGATCGAAGTTTTTGATGACCCGGCAAATGATTTCGCTGACCATGACATCTTTTGCCGCCCGGTTGTATAGCGCACCATGGGGTTTGACGTGATGAAGCCGGGCGCCTGTCTCCTCCGCGATCTTTTGCAGCTGCTCCAGCTGATCGGTCAGCATTCCCGCCAGATCGTCCAGCCGAAGGGGACGGTCCCCTTTTCCGGGCGAGGATTCCAACTCATCCGTCCGGCCAAAGCCGGCCCGGTCGGGATAGGAAGGGTGAGCGCCGATCGCTACGCCATGCTGCAAGGCCAGCGCCACCGACTGCCGCATCGTACCGGCATCGCCGGCATGCCCGCCACAGGCTATATTCGCCGAACTGATCAAGGGAAAGATCGCCGCATCCGTATCCATGCCTTCGCCCATGTCGCAATTGAGGTCAACTTTTAGCACACCAGCTCATTTAAGTGATCCAGGCAGGATCGCTGCAAGATATGCAATTCCTTTTGCCGGTTGATCAACCACTGCTCGGCAGTCTCCATGTCCGTCAGCTTGAACTGGATCACATCGGAAGGCCGGAGCTGCGCCAGCTTCGGCAGATGGGCCGTCGCGACGTGGGCAATGCGGGGATAACCGCCTGTCGTCTGGTGATCCGCCATCAGCACGATCAGCTGGCCGTTCGGCAGCAACTGCACCGTACCAAAGCTGACCGCCGAAGAAACCAGTTCGAGAGGTTGCTGCAGCATCAGCGGGGTGCCATTCAGCTGGTATCCCATCCGGTCCGAAGAAGGATGGATCAAAAAATTATTCTCCAGGAAAGCCTGCCGGGAAGGCGCAGACAATTCATCCCATTCATGTCCGGGAATGAAGCCTATCTCATGCGGGTACTGATAGATCTTATCTGTATTGACCCGCCAGGGCAATACTTCGAAATTATGCTCTTCCTTCAGCAGGCCGGCAAAATAAATGGTATTCTCATTAAAAGGCAGTTCATCGCCCTTTTTCAGCGGCATGCCTCCCCACCCGCCTGCGCCTGCCTTGAGGTTGGTACTATAACTGTTCAACCATTTTTTCATGCAATACCCGCCATGTACGCTGAGGTAACATCTGCTGCCCTGGGTCAGCGCCGGGAAATGCAGCACGGTGTTTTTCCGAACGACCACCGGCTGCCAACGGGGGATAAACTCGTCGTTGATCATAGGGGAAAAATCCGCTCCGGTGATGGCAATCAGTGTATTCTGTTCGAAAAGGATCTGCGGACCCGGAAAATGGATTTCCAGAACGGCTTCCAGCATGTCGATGCCGACCAGGAGATTCCCTACCTGGGCCGCGTAACTATCAATTGCGCCGCAGGGATTGATCACCCAGTTACCCCCACCATGCCGCCACATGTCCTGTATAGAAT
>PMUF01000434.1 GCA_003167015.1 Chitinophagaceae bacterium
ACGGCAGTCGGTTTTGCCGTCAGTGAAGGGCGTCTCAGCGTGGATGATAAGATCGTCTCCTTTTTCCCGTCAGCGTTGCCTGATAGCGTCTCTCCTTATTTAGCGGCCATGACTGTAAGGGATTTGCTGAACATGCTGGAAGGACAGGATCCCGATCCCACCGGCGTTGTTGTCGCCAGCGGCCCCGATTGGGTGAAAGAGTTTATGAAGGTGCCCATTGTTCACCAGCCGGGCACGAGCTTTCTGTACAATAGCATGGGTGTATACATACTGTCGGCCATCGTGCAAAAAGTGACCGGGCAGACACTTGTCGATTACCTGCAGCCGAGGCTGTTCAAGCCTTTAGGCATCAGGGGAGAAGACTGGGAGGTCAGCCCCCAGGGCATCGATGCGGGAGGATGGGGGTTGAGGTTGCGGACAGAGGATCTGGCAAAAGTCGGCGAACTATACTTACAGAAAGGCAAATGGAAAGGGCGGCAGCTGCTGCCCGAAAAATGGGTGGAGGATGCCGTTACTTCCCGAAATGAGGAGGGACCTGCATGGGCGCAGGCTTTGCCCAGGGATTCCAGCGATTGGCGGCAGGGATACGGTTATCTTTTCTGGCGCTGCCGGCATGGCGCCTTCAGGGCGGATGGCGCTTTCGGTCAGTATATCATCGTCATGCCCGATCAGGACGCGGTGATTGCCATTACGAGTGAAACGGCCGATATGCAGGACGAGCTGAACCTTGTATGGAACGACCTGCTGCCGGCGATACATGACGGGCCCGTGCCTGTCGATAAGCCTGCCTATGCTGCATTGCGGCACCAGCTATCCGCACTGTCGCTGCCTTTGCCTCCTGCAACCACCGATGCACCGCTGGCGGCCCACCTTTCGGGTTCGACTTTCCATCTGGCGGCCAACGATGCCCGACTGAAGGACATGACGGTCAGCTTTGCCGGGGATACCTGCTCTGTTACGTTGACCACCGATACGGCTGCTTACCGGCTGGGGTTCGGCCGCGCGGAGTGGCGGATCGGGAAGACGGCGCGCCGGGGACCTGGTCTGGCTATCGGGTCCCGGATACCGGGGAGGCCTATCTTCCAGGTGGCCGGCAGCTATAGCTGGAAAGACGACCACACATTAGAATTGATTGTCAGGTATATAGAAAGCCCTCATACCCAAACCATTCTTTGCCATTTTAATGGCGACGAGGTGACGGTGTATGTTCGTAACAGCTTCGATAAAGAAAATAAACTAATGATTCTTAATGGGAAACGCTGATGTACGCTGATTTATGTTAATGTTCTGCATTTTTCAGCATGACTTTTTTATCTTTACACCATCTCCTCTGCTTCCAAGTTTATCCCACGTAAAAGCCCACCCCCACCGCTAATTCTGGAAAAGCCTTTTAAGAGCCACTATCCCAAAGACTTATTTCGTAACCATTAATTTTATTCTCTTATGAAGACAGTAATGCGCCCTCTGCTATTTGCAGGATTAGCTCTCTTTATTTTGTCCATTTCCAAGGCCTATGCCGGCCCTGGCTATCCACCTCCCCCATCGTCATCGTATAGGTCCTACGACGATTTGCCGCTTTTTAACAGAACACCGGATGATCTCTTGCCCCTCTACCAAGACAGAGAAGGGAACAGAGACGGGGTCAATGACGACAGGAGGTATTGGGACGACAGGCGCCGTGATGGCGGTAACCAGCCCAATGGCGGCGGTAATAGCGTTCCTTTGGATGGAGGCATCAGCTTATTGCTGGCCGCGGGTCTTGGCCTGGGTCTTAAAAAGGCGATGGGCAGGAACAGATCTTCCCAAGAGGAGGAGACGGCGATCAGGTAATTTTTCGCTTTGCGGAACCCTTTTTCCCGATTTCGGCAGCCGGGGAGGCAAGAATGGGTGAGTTTTGCGGAACATTATGAGAAAGAAAACCCTCCTTGTTATATCCCTTCTGGTTGGCGGCATCGCAATTTTTACTGCTTGCAACAAGCTATTGCCCTCGATGATCAACCCGGAGGAAGGGCTCTGCGGTCCGGTGAGCCTTGACAATGCTCAAACTGTCTTGTTTTCCACCGGCAACAACGAGTTTTTCGCCAACCGGACAGCATCTACCGGCCTGGGGCCTTATTTTGTCGCCACCGGTTGCGGCGCCTGCCATACGAGCGACAACCGCGGGCATCCTTTTACGATCCTGACCCGGTTCGGTCAGTCGGATACGCTCGGAAATACCTTTTTGAATGAAGGGGCGCCTCAGCTCGGCACCTTTGCCCTGCCTGGCTTTATGCCTGAGGCCATCCCTCCCGGAGCTACCAGCACGAGGCTGATTGCCCCTATCACAGCAGGGGTAGGCTTCCTCGAGGCGGTACCGGATTCGGAGATCCTGAATATAGCCGCTGCCAACGCCAATAACCCCGATGGGGTACGGGGACATCCTAATTGGGACACCATTCCTTCTTTCGCTATTATTTTGAATGGCTCGAATCCCAGAGCCNNAACCGGGACATGGGCGTCACGTCCACCTATATGCCTTACCAACCTTATAACTACCTGGATCAGACGCTCCAGGAGGTAAGTACGCCGGAAGTGGACAACGCTACTTTGGCTTCGGTGGTATTTTACTGTACCGCTTTACAGACGCCGGAGCAGCGCAATGCTACCGACAGTACGGTGGTGTACGGCAGTAATCTCTTCACGCAGATTGGCTGCGCCACCTGTCACCGGCCAACGATGACCACAGGGTATTCGCCGATAGCAGCGCTGTCCTATCAAACCTTCAATCCTTTTACCGATCTGCTGGTACACGATATGGGTCCCGGCGACGACGACCATTATACCGAAGGTACGGCTCTTACATCCGAGTGGCGTACGACGCCGCTGTGGGGTCTGGGGCTGGCGCCCAATGTACAGGGTGGGACTGCCTACCTGATGCATGACGGCAGGGCAACCAGTATCCAGCAGGCGATCGAGATGCATGGCGGAGAAGCGGCGGTCAGCGCCCAACGGTTTGGTGCGTTGTCGGCAAGCGACCAGAATGCTTTGCTCACTTTCCTCAAATCCCTTTAGACCATACATGGAAAGAAAGACATTTTTGAAAACCTGCGGAATGGCCTGCCTGGGTGGCGGCTCTCTGGTCGCTCTCCTGCTGGAAGGGTGCGCCAGCGGCAGCAAGATGGTCAACGGTACGATCGTGGAGTCGAACCTGCAGATTCCGGTCAGCGATTTTCAAACGAGCAACGGTCATTTCCATCAGTACCTGGTAGTGCGGCATGAACAATTGAAGTTCCCGATATGCGTGTACCGCTTCAGCGAGACAAGCTATGATGCCTTATACATGCGTTGTCCGCACCAGGGCGCAGAACTGCAAGTATTCGGCGACAGGCTGCAATGCCCGGCCCACGGCAGCGAATTCGATGACAAGGGGGTAGTGAAGACCGGGCCGGCCGACACCAACCTGCGCACTTTCCCCGTATCTATTAATAAAGATCAACTCCTCATCTCCCTGAAATGAAAATAATTGTAGCATTCATCACCGTTACTATTTCTATCTGCTCTTTCCGACCTGCAATGGCCCAGATCGACAGTACGCTTTTAAAGTCACCGTCTGCAGCGAAAGACACACTGAAACAGACACTCAACATGGACGCCATCTACAACCGTCCGTTTTTGCAGTTGGGCAAATCCCCCATCTCGATTGGCGGGTACGTCGAATCGGACTGGGAGAAAGTGTCCACTTCGGGTATCAGTTTGGGCAATCAGTTCCAGTTCAGGCGGTTCAGCTTATTCGTGGCTTCTACGATCACCAGCCACATCAAGTTCCTTTCTGAGATCGAGTATGAGGACGACCCGACAGGCGATGCCGACGGCTCGACCGGGCCGCAATTCGAGATCGAGTATGCAGCACTGGACTTCGAGTTCCACCCCCTGTTTAATCTCCGGGGTGGGATGATCGTCAATCCTATCGGAGCGTTCAATCAAAATCATGACGGACCGAAATGGGAGTTCACCGACCGGCCGATCGCCATGTCGCAGATGCTGCCGGATACGTGGAGCACCACCGGCTTTGGTCTTTACGGTAAGAAGTATGTTAAAGACTGGATGTTCGGATATGAATTCTATATTACCGGCGGGTTCAATGATTCCATCATCGACAATACCCAAGGCAAGACCTTCCTGCCGGCCGCGAAGAGCAGTCTTTCCCGGTTCGAGTCCAGCGCCAGCGGTTTGCCCTCCTATAACGCCAAGATTTCGATCAGAAATACCCATATCGGCGAACTCGGGCTGTCCTATTTGTCCGACGTCTATAATACCTGGGAAATCGAAGGGGCGCCGGTAGACAGCAAAAGATGGCTGCACATCTTCGACGCCGATTTCAACACCACACTGCCGTCGCGCACGAATATCGTTACGGAATGGGCCTGGATATTTTTACAGGTACCGCCGGATTATACTCCCGAATATGGCAACAGGCAGTTCGGCGGGTTCATCGACATTGTGCAGCCCTTCTACCGGGGCAAATTCCTCGATTGGGACCATGCCACTTTCAATGTAGCGGTGCGCGGTGAATACGTGGACTGGAATGTCGGCAAGTTTCAGGCTACGGGACAGCGGATGTACAATGATACGTGGAGCATCATGCCTGCCATCAGTTTTCGTCCTACGCCGCAGACCGTCCTTCGGTTCAATTACCGCCATCAGCGCACGCAGGATATCACCGGTAATACGATCGGTGCGACCATCGGCACGACGGCGGGTTACAGCCTGGGTCTCTCGACGTATTTTTAAGCGCCTGCCAGGTGTAGGGTGCGGTGCGACCCGATGCAGCTACCGGCTGTCCAGGCTGCCGATGAATGCAATGATAGCATTTTTCTCGCCGGTGGTCAGGTGAAGGGAATCTCTGGCCAGCGTCTGGTTGTCCACGGCCCAGCCTGACCCATCGGCCGCCGGAGGCTTGCCGTAGGCGAGGCCGGCGGCGCCGCCATTGTTGTAAAAGTCCATGACTTCGTCCAGGGTGCCAAAGACGCCGTTGTGCATGTAAGGTGCTGTAAGGCGTGCATTCCGGATCGTTGTGGTCTTAAATGCATGTTGGAGAAAGGGCACGCGGACGATGGCATACCGGCCCATGTCTTCGTCGATGGATTTGCCCGGGCCGCCGCCGGTACGCTTTATAGCGCCGGGTACGCCGATCACCTCCGTCTCCATCCGGTCGTATTGCGGCGGGAACACGCCGTTGAACAGCGGCATATAGTGGCAGGTGCCGCACCGGGCCTTGCCCATGAACAGGTTGAATCCCCGGATCTCCTGAGGGGCCATAGCAGCACTGTCACCCCGCATATAATCGTCGAAACGGCTGTTGAGACGTACAAGGCTGCGGACATAGGCCGCCAGCGCGTTCATCAGCTGCAACGTATCGATCGCGGGCCGGGCGGCGGGATCGCTGCCTGCCGGGAAGGCTTCGGCGAACAACCTGCGGTAAGCGCTGTCCTGGCGCAGCCGGCCCACGGCCATCTGCACTGAACTTTGCATTTCCTTTTCATTGTGGAGGACATCCCATGCCTGCTCTTCCAGGGTATTCGCCCGGAGGTCATAAAAAAAGGCAGGCTGCAGCGCTGCGTTCAGCAACGTGGGGGTATTGCGGTCCAGCAGGTCCTGACTGCCGATGACGGTATTCCTGACCATCCCGTCCGCGAATGCCAGGTCCGGGCGATGACAGGACGCACAGCTTCGTGTTCCCGTACCCGAGAGGATCGGATCGGAGAACAGTATTTTACCCAGGGAAATCTTTTTGTCCGAGGTGAGGTACTCAGGTCCGGGTGCATAGGCGTCGGCATTAAAAGCATCTTTGTCGAAGGGTGTCGTTGCATCCTGGCGGAGAAGGCGGTTATAGCGGATGGCCGGGATGTGCAGCTGTCCTTCCAGCCGGACCAGGCCGTCAGCGATCGGATTGGCATAGGTGGTTATGAATACCGCCCGGTTAAAATTGTTGAAGTCAGGGTTGTTACGGAGATAGGTTGTCGCCGATTGGAACGGGATGCCGCCGCCATAGTGGTCTATCGCAGCCTGCACGCCGTCCAGGGCGGTAGCTGCCTCGTTGAGACAGTTGAGGGACAGCTGCGCATCGAAGCCGGCAATGCCCAGGCTCATGATGCGGAATACTTCCAGGCGGGCGGCATCGAAAACCTGACCGCTGAGGATATCGATGTTGTTAAAGTACGGCTTGTATCTCGCGGCATTGACCTGCAGCCGTCCGAGGCGTTCCAGCAGTTCATTTGTCCTGGCGGTATCATACTGCGGATAGAGTATTCCCTCGATCACCTGCAGTCCTTCCGGTTGCACGATGCGAACCCTGCCCGGTCCGTAGTTCTGCGAGGGGTCGGCGTCGATCACCGGTTCCGCCTCCGGCACCGGTTCGCCATTCACCAGACGCGCCACGGCGGGGTTGAAATATTCGGCGGCCCATTCGAATTTTTTATAGGCCAGCCGGGTTTGCAGGAAGAGCTGCTGCAATTGTCGTGGTGAAGCATGCTGTTGCACAGCAGCCTGGAACCGGGCGGCAAGGCCGGTAAAGCTGTCGATCTGCGCCACCAGCGTCCGGGCGATGGCTTGTTCCGGTATCCCCGATGCGGGCCGGCTGTGCGCGGGCCGGCCGGCAAAGGCGCAGGCGGCGACGGCCAGACAAATTGCTATGATCAGCCTAAAAATCAAATGCGTTTTGCAGTGGGTTGGCATTCTTATCGCGGTCACTGAGCGGCTGCAGCCCCCATCTTCGTTCAATAAAGGCGAGGATGCTGACCGTCTCATATTGGGTATGGTCTACATATCCCTTTTTAGCGAACGGGGAAATAATGATGGCAGGTATACGGGTCGCGGGTCCCCACCTGTCGATGACCGGCGGCGCTACGTGATCCCAGAATCCTCCATTTTCATCGTAAGTAAGGATGACCACTGCATCTTTCCCATCCGGTCCGTTCATCACGGCATTGATGAGGTCGAGGGCATGCCGTTCGGAGGTGATGATATCGGAATTGCCGGGATGCTCGTTTTCCAAACCGATGGGCTTGACAAAGGAAACGGCGGGCAACGTACCGTTGGCGGCGGCCGTCAGGAACTCTGTCTCATCTTTGAGATGTTGTTTCTTGGCGGCGGTGCCATCCGCATAGTTGGCGAAATAGACGAATGGCTGGTGGTGAAAATTGAAGGTCGGGTCGGGCCTGCCTGCCATAGCGCTGTCCCAGCCTCCGGCGTACCAGGCCCAGGATATTCCCTTTGCCGTCAGCCGGTCCCCGATAGTGGGGTTCGTCTGGTTGGGGACCAGGAATTCCGGGCGGACATTCGCCGGGTGGGGCATGTTGACGGAAAAGCTGGTATTGACCACATAGCCATCGGGTGTAATGACGCCATCGGAGATCAGCCGGCCTGAGGAGTCGGTCTTTGCCAGCAACGAGGCGGGTGCATTGGGAAATACAGGGGTGGCGGCAGCGATCAGCCATTGGTGGTTCAGGAAGGAACAGCCGAAGGCGCTATGAAAAAAATGATCGCAGAGGGTGTATTTTCCCGCCAGGGTATCCAGGGGCAGCAGGCTCGTCTTGTAATATCCCATGGTCAGCCCTGCTGATGAATTGTACAGGGCAAATTTGTCCATTTTCCCGCCGTCGATCTGCATTTGTTCCTGGTAGTAGCGGTGCAATACGTCTGGTATTTCCTTATCTGACGGAACATATTGATCGATGTTGAAATAATTGTTGGGCAGGTTGGTGGGAAAGGCGCTGGAAGCATTGATGGCGGGCAGATTTGTGTAAGGATTGCCCCGGGCGTCCAGTTGGGTGACCGCCGTGGCGCCGGCCGCAGACAGACCATCCGCGCCTTCGAACTGGCCATACAGGTTGTCGAAACTATGGTTTTCCATATAGACCACGACGACGTGACCTACTTTTTGGATGCCCCCTGTGGCTTGAATGCCCGTTGTGGTGTTAGAGAGGTGTCGCTGTGTGTGGCAGCTGACAAAGATCATTGCTGAAGCGACCAGAATGTAAAATGCTTTCTTTTGCATGATAAAAAAAATGAATGGATTAGCCGGGTCTAAACGGCGCGCCAAGTTAACGATATTTTCATTCTACACCATCCCGCCCATCAAGGGGTCGGTTTTCCCTACGGCCCCTGTTTCCACCTTCCCCGCAAAGCGCTCTTCGAATCTTTCGTATCCCTGTACTTTGATGCTGAAGTCGTACCAGTTGTGTTGTTGGCTGCCATCCAGCAAGACCGTTGTATGGCTTCCCGGAGGGATCAGTCTGCTGAGCGATGCCCCTTTATAGCCATTGTCCGTTATCGTTATACGGTGGGCCACTTTGTCATGGTTAACGATGGCGGCAGTAACGTTGCCGGTCAGCCGGGCTGGGTTCGATTTTACCTGCTCGTAGCCGACATCCGCATGAAGACCGGGATTACCGGCATCGCCCCTGAACTCCCGGTAAAATCCGTTGGGGCCATAGGCTCTCAGGTGGTAGCGGGCATTGTCGAATGCCTGCACGTCCCATTCGTCCTGGAGGTGGTCGCCGGCAGCTACCGCGTAGTTCCAGCAACGCAGGGCTTCGCGCTGATAAGGATTCAGGGCGTAGACGTAGAAAGGGCTGCCGGCCGCTTTTTTACCGAATACCGTATTG
>PMUF01000282.1 GCA_003167015.1 Chitinophagaceae bacterium
GTTCGCTTTCAAGCCGGACCCTGTCGATGACCAGTCTATAGAAAATGCTGATGATGAAAATGAAGATCGATGGTGCGATGATGTATCCATGAACCGCAGCGGTCTGCGGGATATAAGGCCAGAATATGTTCAGCAGGACCTGCTTTACCAGGATGGAGCTTGTCACCAGCCCTGCGGACAGCAGGATATATAGCACCCACCGCCGCCTGTTCAGGAATTTCGGCATCAGGTAATAGGCATTGAGATAAAAAATGCCAATGTGGAGGAACGATGACGTGGTTAAGTATAGCTTCGGCAGGTAGTCGGGATTTTGGTAATCCGACTTATTATTGATGTGGTCGGGCAGAAAGAAATAGGGTAGCGTCATGAGGGCGCCCCATACCAGTACATGAAGGGTCGCAAAAATATAGTTGTACCTGGACTTAGGGATTGTCATTTTGCGCTGACAAATTTAAGGTTTTCATCATCCCACAAAGATATTCCCGTATCGGGGGGCGAAAACGGCTGTCGCTACAAACGGGGTAAATGCAGCGACGAATCGCGGATCTTCAGCTCTGTATCCAGGATACGTTTTTGGAAAGTGGTGACCGGGCGTTTGCTTTCTATCAGCTGGATCAGCAATTCTGTGATCTGTTGACCCATTTCCAGTGCCGGCTGTACGACGGCGGTCAGGGAGGGATTGAAGATATCCGCCGAAATGGAATTGGTGAATCCTACGAGGGCTATCTGTCCGGGAATGTCTATCCGCATCTGACGCAGCAGGCTCAGCGTGGTGGTGCTCAACCGATCGCTGGCGGTAAAGATGGCATCCGGCCTGTCTGGCATTTCCAGTAGCTGCATCAGCGCCTGGCGAGTCTCTTCCTGGATCATGCCGCCATGTTCACAGAGTTTGATGTACCGTTGGTCCGGCTGCATGCCTGCATCTTCGAGGGCCTGGCGGTAGCCGTGAAGCCGCTCGGTCGTAATGGACAGGCTTGGCGAACTGGTGATATGGGCGATGCGCCGGAATCCCTGCTGCAGGAGGTGGCGGGTCGCCTCATAAGCGCCCTTGTAATTATCGGCAATGACCTGGTGGGTGGCGATGGCATCCGTCACGCGGTCGAAGAAGGCGATCGGCAAGCCTTTTTGATGCAATCTGACGAGATGATCGACATTGCTGGTTTCTGCCGACAGGGAAATGATCAGTCCGTCTACAGAGCGGGAAGACAGGTGTTCGCTGTTGGCGACTTCCCGGTCATATGATTCCCGGCTCTGAGTGATGATGACATTATAATCCTTCTGGCGGGCGACCGACTCGATGCCATTGATAGCCTGGGAAAAGAAGTTATTGTCGATGTTGCAGACAATCACCCCGATAGACTTGCTCCGGCCTCTTTTGAGGCTCTGGGCGATGGGGTTCGGTTTGTACTTATACTGCTTTGCATAGGCCAGTACCTGGGCCTTTGTCTCATTGCTGATTTCGTGACTACCGTGCAGGGCCTTACTAACCGTCGATATGGACAGACCCAGGGCTTTGGCGATGTCTTTTATGGTGATGGCTTCGAACTTCACGTGTTTGGCGCAATCGTTTTCGTAAAAAAAATTTGTGGCAAAGGTAGTGAACTGTACATTACAGGCTTATGAGTGATCTTTTTAATCTGAAGGGAAAGACGGCGCTGGTTACCGGTTGTAATAAGGGTATCGGCCGTGCGATGGCGCTGGGTCTGGCCGAAGCCGGAGCGGCCATTATCGGCGTATCCGCCTCCATGCCGCTGCAAGACAGCGACGTAGAAAAGGAAGTGCGGGCTTTGGGTCGTCCCTTTACGGCTTACCAGGCCGATCTGACAAACCGTGCGGCGCTGTATGCCTTTATAGCGCTGGTAAGGGAAGGGGGACAAAGAGTGGATATACTGGTGAATAATGCAGGGATGATCCTGCGGCAGCCTGCCGCGCAGCATTCCGATGAATACTGGGACAAGGTCTTGTCCATCAACCTGGACGCAGCTTTCATCCTTGCACGGGAATTTGGCGGAGAGATGCTGGCCCGGCGTTCGGGCAAGATCATTTTCACCTGTTCGCTGCTGAGCTTTCAGGGAGGGATCAACGTTCCGGGTTATGCGGCCAGCAAGGGGGCTATCGCCAGCCTGGTCAAAGCGCTGGCGAATGAGTGGGCTTCGCAGGGCGTGAATGTGAATGGGATCGCTCCCGGTTATGTCAGCACCGATAATACGGAGGCGCTTCGCAACGACCCCGTGCGCAGCAAGAGCATTATGGACAGGATACCAGCGGGACGGTGGGGTGAACCGGATGATTTCCGGGGGCCGGCGGTTTTTCTGGCTTCTGCGGCTGCGGATTACGTGCATGGGACCATCCTGACCGTGGATGGGGGATGGATGGGGAGATAAAAAAACAATAATATGGAGATAAGATTCGAACACAGCCCCAAGGAAGTACGAGGGATGACTACCGATGAGTTACGCGCTGCTTTCCTGACGGCCCCGTTGATGGAGGACGATAAAGTTCGGCTTCTGTACACGCATTACGATCGCGTCATCCTGGGTGGGGCGAAACCGGTGAAGCAGCGGCTGACGCTGGACACGTATCCGGACCTGAAGGCAGACTTTTTTTTGCAGCGCAGGGAGATAGGGATCATCAATGTAGGCGGGAAGGGAAAGGTGTATGCAGAGGGTAAGGCCTATGAGTTGGACAAACTGGATTGCCTGTATGCAGGAAAGGGGGTTCGGGAGGTCAGCTTTACGAGCGATCATCCGGCGCATCCGGCGATGTATTATTTACTGTCGGCGCCGGCCCATGCCGCCTATCCTCTGCAACTGATGCAGGGGCAGCAAGCCTTGCCGGTCACTGTCGGCGCTCCGGAGACCTCCAATGCGCGTACGATCTATAAATACATCCATGCGGAAGGGATTCAAAGCAGCCAGCTGGTGATGGGCCTGACCGTTCTCCAGCCGGGCAGTGTCTGGAACACGATGCCCGCGCATACGCATACCCGACGGATGGAAGCCTATTTTTATTTCGACGTTCCCGATCAGCAGCGGGTCTTTCATTTCATGGGTGAGCCGCAGGAGACGCGTCACCTGCTGGTCGCCAACGGGCAGGCGGTGATCTCCCCTCCCTGGTCTATTCATTCCGGTTGCGGGACCAGTAACTATGCCTTTATCTGGGGTATGGCGGGAGAAAACTATACGTATACGGATATGGATATTGTTAGTATTCCCGATTTGCGATAATTGAATAAACTGGAGTATATTGAGCCATGACTGAATCTTCTATAGGCCGGTATCGCTGGACGATCGTCGGTCTGTTGTTTGCCGCAACGACGATCAACTACATCGACAGGCAGGTGATCGGTTTGCTGAAGCCTACGCTGACGACCGTATTCGGCTGGGATAATACCACATTCGGGACGATCAACGGGATTTTCCAGTTTTTCTATGCTTTCGGGCTGCTCGGATTCGGGTGGCTGATCGACCGGGTAGGGACCAAGATCGGCTATACCATTTCCATCATCATCTGGAGCGTTTTCGCGATGGCGCATTCCCTGGCCCGTAATACTTTGGCTTTTACCATTGCACGTTCGGGGCTGGGACTGGGCGAATCCGGTAATTTTCCGGCGGCCATCAAGACCGTCGCCGAATGGTTTCCGAAGAAAGAAAGGGCTTTGGCTACCGGCATCTTCAACTCGGGCGCCAATATAGGCGCGGTGGTGGCCCCGATCATGGTACCATTGATCTTAGCCTCTTTTGGCTGGCAGATGGCTTTTATCATCACGGGCGCGCTGGGGTTCATCTGGCTGATATTCTGGTGGCTATTGTATGATATCCCCTCACATGAGAAAAAGCTGAGTAAAGCCGAATTCGATTATATCCACAGTGATGATGAGCCGGTGGTGACGGCAGGGACAAAGGTGCCCTGGGGCCGGCTGCTGAAGATCAGACAGACCTGGGCCTTTATATTCGGGAAGTTCCTGACCGATCCTATCTGGTGGTTCTTTCTTTTCTGGCTGGCGGATTATTTTCATAAGACCTTCAATCTGGATGTGATGAAGCCGGGATGGCCGCTGGTGATCATCTATTCGTCCACGACGATCGGCAGTATCGGCGGGGGATATGCTTCCGGTGCATTGATCAAGAGAGGATGGCCCATCTATAAAGCCCGTAAGACGGTGATGTTTATTTTTGCCGTGTGTGTGCTGCCGGTCTTTACGGTGCAATATTTCCACAACATGTGGGCGGTAGTCGCCCTGATCAGCCTGGCGGCGGCGGCGCACCAGGCCTGGAGCGCGAATATCTTTACCACGGCATCGGATATGTTTCCGAAAAGGGCAGTGAGCTCGGTGATCGGGATTGGCGGCATGGCCGGTTCCGTGGGCGGGATCATCTTTCAGCCGATGGTAGGATGGATCCTGGATTATTTTACAAAGATCAAGAGCGCAACGCTGGGCTATAACTTCATTTTTATGATTTGCGGGGTGTCCTATCTTGTGGCGTGGCTGGTGATGCATCTGTTTGCGCCGAAGATGACGCGGGTGCAGCTGGACTAGGGCCGCTCTGGGCCGGGGTGCACGGGCCGATCAGACCGCGTGCTGGAGGCCCGCACCATCAGTTCCGTATTGAGTACACGGG
>PMUF01000421.1 GCA_003167015.1 Chitinophagaceae bacterium
CTGTCGGATCTGTTGCAACTCGGGCTGTGGTTCTATATCATGATCTACCTGTATAAGGCGATGCGGGGATTCTACAAACAGCGCCGGGCCAAGACCTTTTTGAAATATTTCATTGCCTGCAGCGTGGCGTTTGTCGTAAATTTGACCCTGCTGCTCATTTTTTTACTTCTTTCGGCTATTTATATATGAGTGAAACAAATAACGCTTTTGAAAGGCTGGTAGGGATCATGGATGAGTTAAGGGAGAAATGTCCCTGGGACCGCAAGCAGACCATCGGGACACTGCGGTCGCTGACGATCGAGGAGACCTATGAGCTGGCGGATGCCATTACGGAGGGGGACTGGAAGGGGATCAAGGAGGAGCTGGGGGATGTGTTGCTGCACATTGTGTTTTATGCGCGTATAGGCAGGGAACAGGGGCAGTTCACGCTGGAGGAGGTGATCAATGGGATTTGTGACAAGCTGATCTCGCGTCATCCGCATATTTACGGNNAACTGGGAGCAGCTGAAGCTCAAGGAGGGCAAGAAATCCGTTCTCGGCGGCGTGCCGGTGTCTCTTCCGGCGACAGTAAAGGCGACCAGGCTGCAGGAAAAGGCGGGGAAGGTGGGTTTTGAATGGGAGGAGACGTCGCAGGTCTGGGACAAGGTGAAGGAGGAGATCGATGAATTGCAGGAGGCGGTGGCATTGCAGGACCAGGCAAAGATCGAGGAAGAGTTTGGGGACCTGGCTTTTTCGCTGGTCAATTACGCACGATTTTTGCAACTGGATGCGGAGGGCGCGCTGGAGAAGGCGAACAGAAAATTCATCAGCCGTTTCACCCGCATGGAGGACGAGGCGCGTTTGCAAGGCCGATCCCTGGCCGATATGACCCTGGCGGAAATGGATGGGTTGTGGGATGCGATTAAGAGGCGGGATGCGAATCTAAAGTCCGGAGGGGCCGGGACGAGCCCGGCCAGGGCGAACAGAGAACAAAAACAAATGGATTGAAGTCCTTTTTCATCGATATTTTCCGTAGGAACATTTATCTTCTGCTGACGGCATTCGGGCTGTTCCTCGGTGGCTATTTTCTCAATCTCTATTTCAACAGTGATGCTGCAGTGGCGGGGCTGCGGAATTCTATTCAATCCTTTCTGCAGGAGAGGGAGAAGGATTTTCAGCAACTGACCCGGGATAACGCCTTATTGACCCGGCTGGCCGACAGGGGGTATTCCAAAAAGGAGCTGGATCAGATGGTGGAGAAGAAGTACGGGGTGTTCCTATACGGGCAGGATACGTCAGGTGATGGTCTTTTCCTGCAATTCTGGAATGATCAACGGTCGTTGCCGACTACGGCTATCCTCCTTGGCCAGGATAGCAGCGGGTTCGTACAGCTCAGTAACGGGCAATACGAATACGTTAAAAGGACAGTGATGGCTTCGGACGGCCGGTCACTGGTGGCGGTCGCGTTGATACCGATCCGCTGGCAGTACTTTATTACGCTGACCAATCTGACGCCTGAATTTGCCGACTATCCGGCGGCGGAGGGGAGGGTGCATATCGTTTCGAATCCCACGGAATTCCCGGTGAACAACACACAGGGCTATCCTCTTTTCTACCTGGAGAAAAAGCCGGGGTACCAGGCGCCGGCGCATATCTGGGCCATCCCGCTGCTGATCCTGCTGGGGCTGCTGCTGGTGCTGATCATTGTCCACAACATCGCGCATACGATACGGGAGAGGTGGGGCGCGCCCTGGGGCATCGGATTCCTGATATCGGTCATTCTGCTGCTGCGGATCATTATCTATCTGACACCCGGTCTGCTGAACCTCCGTCAATTCGAGCTGTTCGATCCGACGATCTATAGCTCNNCAGCTCGTTGGGAGATCTCGTCATCAACTCTTTCCTGTTTTGCTGGATCATCATGTTTGTCCGGCGGGAGCTGAGCAACTATACTATCCCGCAATCCATTCACCGCTGGCAAAACTGGGTGTGGATCATTGTGGGGCTGGCGTTGCTGGTCATCACCACTTTTCAGTTTGGCAATATTGTGGAGTCGCTGGTGGCGGATGCGAAGATTTCCTTCAATGTGACAAACTTTTTCAGTCTGCTGAACAACTACAGTTTTGTCGGGTTTATCGCGCTGGCGGCGCTTGCGTTGGGGTATTTTTTGTTATCGCAGATCCTCTTCCAGCTGATCGGTTACCTGATCCGGTCGCTGTCGATCGTCCTGTACATCATTATCGCGACGATGGGGTTGCTGCTGCTGACCTTTATCAAGAATACGGATATGGTCGAGCTGGATATTTACGTGCTGATCTGGCTGCTGGGGTATGTCTGGCTGATGCAACGCCGGATATTCTTCGATCTCCGGTTCCGGCTGAACGTATCGGAGGTGCTGTTCTGGCTCTTTATTTTTTCGACTTCCATTTCTGCGGTGATCCTGTTCGAGAACCGGAAAATGAAAGAGGGGGAGCGGCGGGAGATGGCGGAACAGCTGGGAGAGCAGTCCAACCCCAGCAGTGAAAAAGTACTGAGCATCGACTTCAGCTATATCGACAACGACTTCCTTCAGTTGAATTTTGCCCGGTTCAGGGACCCTTATACCAACCAGGCTTTGAAGGACAGCATGATCAACCGTAATTTCATTTCTTATCAGAGCAAATTCGATACCCGATTTTACACCTACGACGGGGATGAAAAGCCTTTGTACAATGAGCCGCCGATCTCTTTCGATACGTTGAACACGACCTTTACCATCCAGGGCAAGAGCACGGATATCCCGGATCTCCGCTATATCGAGCGGTCGTTCGACAAGTTTACCTTTATCTATAAAAAGTCATTGCGGAACGATACGACGGGCAAGATCGTCGGCTATCTCTTCATCCTATCCGAACCGAAGGAGGATAAGGGCAACGACGCCCTGGTTCCGGAGCTGTTCCGGCAGAACACCGAGGATCTGCCGGAGTATTATGCCATTTATAATAAGCGGGAGCTGGTGCGGTTCGCGCACAGCGATTACCCCTTCTCTACCCATCTGACGGAAGACCAGGTGCCCAAGGCCGACTTCGTGCACATCAAGAAGGACGGTTACGATGAATTGTGGCATCGGGTCTCGGAGGATAATTTCGTCGTAGTAGTGCAGAGGGATAATTCCGCCATCGAGGATATCACGCTGTTTGCGTACCTGTTCAGCGCCTTTTTGTTCCTGGTGGCCGTTTTCAGGGTGACGGCGCTGC
>PMUF01000132.1 GCA_003167015.1 Chitinophagaceae bacterium
ACGCCCAGATCATTGCTGACCTCACCGATGCCTCCAGCCTTCCAGCCTCCTATACAGGTTCCGACATCGGCCGGGCCACCAGCGGAGCCGCTCATACCCTGCTGGCGAAAGTCTACGTCACTCGCAAGGACTGGCGAGACGCACAAACGCAGTTACTGCAGGTTTTGACAGCCGGCACCTTCACCGGAGCAACTGGCGATTATGGCTACGGACTTTTCCCTAACTATATCGATGCCTTCCAAAAGGCAAACAAAAACGGGATCGAACACATCTTCAGCGTCCAGTTCGCCACCAATCTGGGGGAAGCGAACACCACCCAATATCTCAGCGAAAGCTTCGAGTCCTTCAACACCGGCACCTACCCGATCGATATTCCTTCGGATAGCAGCGTCTCCCAGCTTTTCGCCTCTACGGACACCCGCAAGGCTGTGACCTTCTATACATCCCAATACGATGCGGCAACAGGTCAGACGGTCGTCTTCAATAACCCCTATACCCCATATTTCAATAAATTTGTGGACTATTCCATCAACCCGCTCAATGACCAGGCCATCAGCGGCATCAACTACCCGGTCATCCGCTATGCCGAGGCGCTGTTGCTCTATGCCGAGGTCTTGAACGAGCTCAACGGCGGCCCTACCCCCGACGCTTATACAGCCATCAACCTCGTGCGTACCCGCGCCAATGTAGCCAATCTGACGACGGGCCTCGACCAATCGGATTTCCGGGATTCTGTCTTCCTCGAACGGCGCAAGGAATTCATCCAGGAGGGGCAACGCTGGTTCGACCTCGTTCGACAGGGCGTCAATGTATACCTCGCCGCGGAGCACAAGATCGCCGCCCACGCCGCAGCCTCCGCACAAGATACCCTGTACCCCATACCCATCACCGAAATACAGCTGGACCCGCTGCTGACGCAAAATCCGGGCTGGTAAAATATCAACAATCACATCCTGAATAAATTCGATTATATGCACACCCAAAAGTTTTTCATCTCAATGGCCACCACAACTGCGGTGCACGCCTCACGACTTGCGTCCTTGCTGCTGGCATCAGCCCTCTGGGCGGCCTCCGCCATGGGCCAATCCGATCCGCCCGCCGTACGGCCAAATCCCGCTACGACTCAATCCGATCCCCCCGCTTTCCAGGGCGTGGTCGGCAAGACACTCAAAGACTCCAAAGAATGGTGGGCGACACCCCCCCATGCCCCGCAAGGCGCGCCTAATGTCATCTGGATACTGCTGGACGACGTAGGCTTCGGCGCCACGAGCGCCTTTGGCGGCATCATCCGCACGCCTACCTTCGACTCCCTGGCCGATAACGGACTTCGCTACACGAACTTTCATACCGCCGGCATCTGCGCACCAACCCGCAGCGCCCTGCTGACAGGCCGCAACCACCACTTCGTACACGAAGGCGGGTTCTCTCATATCGCACTGTCGGCAGGCTTCCCGGGATATGATGGTCGCATTCCATCGTCAGCCGGAACGATCGCCGAGATCCTGCGCGACAACGGCTACAATACTTTCGGCGTCGGCAAGTTCGGCCTGACGCCTGACGAAGACGCCACCGACGCCGGCCCCTTCGACCGCTGGCCCAGCGGCAAAGGCTTCGAACATTGGTTCGGATTCCTAGGCAGCCAGACAGACCAGTACGAGCCGGATCTCATCGAGGACAATGCCCATGTTACCCCCGACGGCCGCCACCTCAGCGACCAGATCACCGACAAGGCGATCCATTACATCACCCGCCAGCAGAAGGCCGCTCCCGGTAAACCTTTCTTCCTGTACTTCGCTCCCGGCGCCACCCATGCCCCTCATCAGGTCGACAAATACTGGAGCGACCAGTATAAGGGCGCATTTGACGACGGCTGGGACGCCTTCCGCGAGAAGGTCTTCACCAACCAAAAACGCAAGGGCATCATCCCGGCAGATGCCCAGTTACCCGAGCGTAACCCCAACATTCCCGCCTGGAACAGCCTGAACGCCGACCAGAGAAAGGTCTATGCCCGCTTCATGGAGGTCTACGCCGGCTACCTCACCTATACGGATTTCATCGTCGGCCGGCTGGTCAACTTCCTCAAGGAGAGCCACCAGTTGGACAATACCCTCATCTTCGTCGTCATCGGTGACAATGGCGCCAGTAAAGAAGGCACCCTGCACGGCGTCATCAACAAACAGCTCTTCACCAGGGCGCAACAGGATGTCGAGGCCGTCAAAGCCAACCTGGACAGCATCGGCGAGATCGGCACCGCCGAAGGACATCAGACAAATTACCCGCTGGGCTGGGCCCAGGCCGCCAATACCCCATTCAAGTATTGGAAGCAGGACGCCAACTCCGAAGGCGGCACCCGCAACCCGCTCATCGTCTTCTACCCCCGCGCCCTGCCGCATGACGGCGAAGTGCGGACACAATATGGTCATGTCATCGACCTGCTGCCCACTACCCTCGAATTGGTAGGCATCCCCGCGCCGCCTGTCATCAGGGGAGTACCGCAGGATAGCATCCAGGGAGTGTCACTGGCCTATTCCTTCCATGATGCTAAGGCTGTTTCACATCATAGGGAGCAGTATTACTACATCTTCGGCGCCCGCAGCGTCTACAAGGATGGCTGGAAGGCGGAGACCCTGCATCACCCCGATATCCTCGACCTCACCATCAATATCCCGACCCGCGATACAACCCAATTTGGTTTCGATAAGGATGTGTGGGAGCTCTACGATCTCAACACCGACTTCAACGAACGGATCGACCTGGCAAAGAAATACCCCGAGAAGCTGGCCGCCCTGAAAGCCCAGTTCGACGCGGACGCCGAGCGTTATCACATCTATCCCTTCATCGACTGGGACGACGTGTTCCACCGGCGCATCCACAACCACGGAACGGCCGTTACCGCCACGATGGCGCCGGCCGCCGCAACTCCCAAACAATAAACGCATGTTGCAAGACATCATCCTCTTAATTAAAAAAATCGCCATCGGTATCCTCGTCTTCGCGGTGCCCTTGGCGATCTATTTCGCCGGCCTCTGGCTAGTCCGGCATGTATTGTAAATCGGCAAAAAATGAACCTATCAAAAGAAACCTCCCGCTCCATTACGCGGGACAACGCGGCCTCACTCTCGCCGGACACCGCCCGTTCCATCACGCGAGATTCGCTGATCAGCATCGCGCTCTACATCACGCCGGTCATCCTGTTATTCACCACCTGCTGGATCACCGGCCAGCGGCCCTGGCTCCATGGTCCCGCCAAACCGGTACTGACCTTTCTGGGACCGGTACTGACCAACCTCAGCAGTTGGGGATTGCCCGCCATTACCCTCGCCGTCGGCCTGGCGGAATTCCTGTTCGGCCTCTATGACCGGCGCTGGACGAAAAATGAAAAGATACTCGACGCTGTTTGCTTCGTCGGATCAAAGGTGCTGATCCGCCCGGCAGTAGTCTATTTCACCCTCCGGGCCCTCCCCTGGCTGCTGCCGGATCAGAAAGGGGTATTCGCCTGGGTGCCGTTTTGGTGGGGCTTCTTCATCATCGCGGTGGCCGACGACCTGACCCAATACTGGTATCATCGCCTGCACCACCAGGTGCCCTGGCTCTGGCGCTTTCACCGCACGCATCATAGCGCCCCCTACATGGGGATGTCGATGGCCGCTCGACAAAACATCATCTATACCGTCTTTTTCAGCCAAATCTATCTTACGGCTGCTTTGACCTATCTCGGCCTCGGTGAAGCTGCCCTGCTGGTCACCGCCGTCAAATCCCTCATTACCTTGGCGGCCCACAGCAGCATTCCCTGGGACAAGCCCTTCTATCGCTACCGGGTATTGCGCCCCGCAGCCTGGGTACTCGAACGGCTGATCTCTACTCCCGCCACCCATCATGCCCATCATGCCGACAGCAACGACGATGGCATCGGACATTACAAAGGAAATTTCGGGAATATGTTCTTTCTTTGGGATGTGATTTTCGGCACAGGCATCATTACGCGGAAATACCCCTCCGGCTTTGGGCTGAAACATTATCAGCAGGAAGAGTGGTATGCCCAGTTCCTCTGGCCCATTTTCAAGAGCCGCAAGACTGGCAGTGAACTGTCTCCCGGCGGCCCCATGGTCGGTGATGCCCCTCAGTTGTCAATCAAAGAAAATGAAAAACAAGATATCGCTGACGTTAGCGTTGGCCGTGCTACTGTCCTGTCATGAGGCCACCCGCCGCCCGGCAGCCCCGCCCCCGGATACGGCGCGGCAACTGGCTGCCATGAAAAAGACCGCAGTATGCTGCGAGAAAAATATCCCTTCGCGATTCGGCGTCACCGCCGCTACCGCCGCCGTCGCCCCATCGATCGCGCTCCCCGGCCGCGTCCGTCCCACGGGCGCAACCGTCCCCTCTTCCCCCACCTCCCTCGGCGCGTCCCCCTCACCCGCCGCCCCGGCCCCCCGCGCGCCTCACCCCGGCATGGTCTGGATCCCCGGCGGCTCCTTCCGCATGGGCGCAGATAACGGTCAGGCACAACCGGACGAGTACCCCAAACACACCGTCACCGTATCCGGCTTCTGGATCGATCGCACTGAAGTCACCAATGCGCAGTTCGCAGCCTTCGTCAAGGCTACCGGCTACATCACCACCGCCGAGCAGGCCCCCGATTGGAACAAACTAAAACTGCAACTTCCTCCGGGAACGCCACGGCCCGACGACAGCCTGTTAGTAGCAGCCTCCCTGGTCTTCTCCCCACCCGATCATCCCATCGACCTCGATGACTATGCGCAGTGGTGGGCCTGGAAGAAAGGCGCCAACTGGCGACACCCGCACGGGCCGGGCAGCAATATCCGTGGAAAAGAAAATTATCCTGTCGTACATGTCTCATGGCTCGACGCCGTCGCCTACTGCAAATGGGCGCACAAACGCCTTCCCACCGAAGCCGAATGGGAATTCGCCGCCCGCGGCGGACTGACCGATAAAGTCTATCCCTGGGGCAACGAAGCCGTCACCGAGGGTTCCGCCAAAGGCAATTTCTGGGAAGGCCATTTCCCGGATAGGAATACCGCAGCCGATCACTATTATTATACTGCCCCCGTCGGCAGCTTTGCCCCAAACGGCTATGGACTGGTAGATATGGCGGGCAATGTGTGGGAGTGGTGTGCAGATTACTATAAGGACAGCTATTATAAGGAGCTGCCCCCGGGAGTAAAAGACCCTCGTGGCCCTGCCGCCAGTTATGACCCCGACGAGCCATTCGCAAAAAAGCGGGTGATCCGCGGCGGTTCTTTCCTGTGTAATGAAAGCTATTGCACCGGCTATCGCGTTTCGCGGCGGATGAAAAGTACAGAGGACAGCGGTATGGAACACCTGGGTTTCCGCTGCGTCAGCGACGCCGGCCCTTCACAGCTCGTCAGCGATGCCGCCCGCTGACGTCGACCCAGCTCCCTCCCGACAACGTTTGTGATAAAACCGTGATATTTGAAGTGATTGAACCTCGCCCCAATTCACTATTTTCGCCCGAATCGGGCTTATATGAAGAAAATAGTCCCCAAACATCCGCTGGCCATCCGCTGGATGCACTGGATCAATTTCCCGGTCCTGGCTGTCATGATCTGGAGCGGACTCCTCATCTATTGGGCCAACGACGTCTACAAGATCCACCTGGGTCATACCGTCCTCTTCGGCTTTTTTCCCGAATCTTTTTACAAGGCGCTCAACCTGTCCCGCCGCCTGGCCGAAGGCATGGCCTTTCATTTTGTGTTCATGTGGGTATTCTTTCTAAACGGGTTGATCTATGTCCTATATACGCTGTTCTCCGGCGAATGGCGCTATCTCTTTCCCGACCGGCATTCCTTTAAAGAGGCGTGGCTCGTCCTGCTCCATGACCTGCATTTACGCAAGACAGCGCCACCACAGGTCAAATACAATGGAGCGCAGAAGATCGCGTATACCGCCATCATCGTGATGGGACTTGGCTCCGTACTCACTGGTCTGGCGATCTACAAGCCCACTCAGTTCCACTGGCTGACCGCCCTCTTCGGCAGTTACGGCAATGCGCGCGTCATTCATTTTATCCTGACCTTGGGCTATTGTATATTCTTTGTGATCCATGTCGTCCAGGTCATCCTGGCCGGCTGGAATAATTTCCGCGCCATGGTCGCCGGCTTCGATATCGTCAACGATCCACCCCCAACCGCAGTGCTCGGGCCCTCGCCCTCAGCCATTCTCGGCCCCTCGTTCCACGCGTCACCCGCGCCACCCACCTCCTCGCCCGCAACCGCCCTCGGACCTTCATCCACCCCCGAAAAAACCCCTCCCGATGGAAAATAAACCGCCCACCAACGAAGATCCCCAATCCCCGGATCTCACCCCGGAAGCCGCACCACCTCCCCAGCCCCTCCCGGAAGCCGCCCCATCCCCTCGGCCTATCCGCCCCAGGCCCTCCCGCGCCGCCCTCCGCGAAGCCTTCCTCAAAGCCGTCGGCCACAGCGATCAGCAGTCAGTCGAACAGCAGATCAACCGCCGCACCTTCATCGCCTTCGCCACCTGGTTCACCCTCGGTGCCGCCGCCTGGAAATCCTGGTTCTGGATCAAAGACTCGGCGCCCAGCGACGGCGTACAAACCCCGCTGCGGAAAGCACTGAACGTCGATGAAAAAATTTTCAAACACGCCTTTTCTAATGACCACCTCGTCAAAACCTTCCGCAAATCCGCCGCCGCCCGCAACGTCCGCTACAACAGCGGCATCGGCCTGATCACCAACGGCCCGGATGCGGCAAAATGGGCGCTCGCCGTCACCACCGCCGGCAACCGCACCCTCGACGTCAGCATCGACGACCTCCGTCAATTG
>PMUF01000140.1:0-4437 GCA_003167015.1 Chitinophagaceae bacterium
GCCTGCTGGACCAGGATGAGGACGAGGGGCCCACCTTCGTGATCCAGTATTTCGCCGCTTCAGAGGAACAATACCGTCAGTTCATGATTGAATTTGCGCCGGCGATGCAGCAGGCGGGATGGGGTAAATGGGGAGATGGCTTTATCGCTTTTCGAACGGTGATGGCGTTGGTCGAATGAGGCCTGTGCGTTAATTGTGGATAAGGCCGGGATAAGGCCAGTCAAGGGTTTCAGCCTGTCCGCCTTAAAATCCGCCACCACACTGGGTTTCAGCGAATTGCCGCCATTTAGACATCGGAAATTTACCTGAGTATTTTTGCGCTAATCCTTGCCCGGAGCGGTTTAGCGCGGGTTGCGATGGTCATATGAAAAATGTAAAAAAATTTTGTCGGATTCAAAAAGCGGGTATATTTGTTCCAGCTTATTAAACAAAAAATTTCACTATGAACAAAGCTGAATTAATCGCAAAGATTGCCGATGACGCTGGCATTACAAAAACTCAGGCAAACACTTCCCTTGATTCTTTTGTCGAAGCAGTCACCAAGACGCTGAAAGGCGGCGGAAAAGTAACCCTGGTTGGTTTCGGTACTTTTTCCGTATCTAAGAGAGCAGCCCGCAATGGCCGCAATCCTCAGACTGGTGCTGTGATCAAGATCAAGGCCAAGAAAGTAGCTAAGTTCAAAGCAGGTAAGGAACTGTCTGCAAAATTATAAGACTGTCCTGCGGACGACCTGCCTCCGGCAGCTTTTGTATAAGTAAGTCGAGGGCACAGCAAAGCTCCGCTACCGGGCATGAAGAGTGCAGGTATCGGGGCTTTTTGTATCTTTGAGCGATAATTCACTTATTCATTTCGGGAGTGTCTTCAATGCGCTGTAGGTGCGTTAAAAAAAATTACTATGGGAAGGGGAGATAAAAAAACCAAAAAAGGAAAGATTTTCAAAGGTTCATTCGGTAAGAGCCGGCCTGCCAAACCGGGTAAGAAGGCCTTGCCGGCGGCAACTACGGTTGCCGGTACGGTAGCTGCGGCGCCAGCCAAGGGCAAATAAGGAGAGGACGCGCGAGCCTTTGGCCTGAGTGGCTGGTGCTTAAGGCGCCAGCCGTTCTATTGTCCAGTGACCATTACTCTGTAAAGTATACAGGATCCTGTCATGCAGGCGACTGGGTCTTCCCTGCCAGAATTCCATGCGGGTGGGTTTGACCAGGTAGCCACCCCAATGCGGGGGGCGTGGGATGGTTTTTTCCGACAATTCCTTCTTTAACCTGATTTCATTTTCTTCGAGCCATTCGCGGCTTTCGATAACTTCACTCTGCGGGGAAGCCAGGGCGCCTATGCGGCTGCCTTCGGGACGGCTGCTAAAATAGTCATCACTGGCTTTTTCCGTGGTCAGCGATACCAGGCCGCTGATCCGTACCTGGCGCTCCAGTGCTGCCCAGAAGAACACGAGGGAGGCGCGGGGGTTTTCGAGTAATTCCTGTCCTTTGGCGCTGTGGTAATTGGTGAAAAAGACAAACCCATTGTTGTCGAATCCTTTCAGCAGAACGATACGGGCATCGGGCATTCCATCCGCGGAAGCGGTAGCGAGGGTCATGGCGTTGACCTCTTCGAGGTTGGAGAGGATGGCCTCCTGCCACCATTTGTCGAACTGGCGGATAGGGTCGGCACTAACTTCCTTTTCGGTGAGCGTTTGCAGTTTATAGTCCTTGCGGATATCGGCGATGGAGGTCATGTCCAAAGTTACGACACATCGCCCATGCCGGAACCGGTAATCTTGGCGAGGAGGGCCTCCATATCACTGACCCTGCGGAGCTGGCTCTCTATCTTCTTATTATGTTCGGAGATCTCCTGGAGGTCATGGTTGAGCTCTTCCAGAAAGGCTGATCTTTTCTGATATTGCTGGCGTTGAAAGTTCGATTCCTTGAGCTTTTCTTCGGTGTCGGCAATGATCCGGGTCAGCCGCTGATTTTCTTCGCGCAGAGAGAGATACCTTAATTTCATCTCGTCGTGCTCTTTTCCGAGCTTAAAGTAAGAATCTTTCAATTCATCGTAGTCGGTGCCGCGGTTATAGGGTTGTGTCAGGTAGGTCTGGAGTTTCTGCAGTTTATCCTGGAGGGTATTATATTCTTCAACGACCTTATCGAGGCGAACACGCATTTCTTCGGACAGTTTTTGCTGATGGCGAAGATGACTGATCGCGGTCTCTTTTTCAATCAGCTGCTGACCGATGCCGCGCACCTGGTCGTGCAATTCTTCATTATGTTTAAGTAGTCCCTGGATCTTTTTTTCCGAATCTTCCACCAGACGGGTCTGATCGAGCAGGCGGGAGATACTGGCATTGTGCTCAACCAGCTTTTCCTGCGTCAGCTTCAACTGGGACATGTAAGTGGTCGCAGGATCGGGTTGCTCGCCGGGTGCGGTTTCGGGGGGCGCCAGCCGGGCTTCAGCCTTCTCCAGGCGGTCGTGAACAATGGACAGTTCTTCCCGGAGTTCCTGGGTCTCGGTGCGGTTTTCTTCGAGTTCCATGGTCAGCACCTCCTCGGTGTTCTGCACCTGGGTCAGCCTCTCGCGCAATTGCTGCTGTGCGCGTTCCTGCATGTCCATGTCGTTATAATACTTCAACTTCCAGTTATCATTATCGCTGATCCCGGCATTGTGGGCGGGGTCTTGGATATTATAATTTTTCCTGGAATTCCAGAAAAAATGGATGGTGAAGCCAAGGACAAGGGCGCCGAGTTCACAAATGATGATTTCAGGCAGACCGACGCTCAGTTGAAGTCCTAGGATGATGCTCAGGTTGTTAAAGGTGTTCATAACGGTTCGGGACAATATTTTACCAAACAAACTTCTTTATTCATGCAATATCGCTTTTAGGGGTTGCATCGATAAGCTACAATAAAAAACATACCGTTTTTCAAGGGAATATTGACGGGGGGAGGAAGCTTGACAGAAAACTATCTGTGGTCAGGAGATAGGCTGCGGTGTTTCAAGCTTTTAAAAGTACTACCCTTTGCCCAGATATGCAAATGATTCATGTGGAAAATACGGTCTTTTTTAGCTGCCAAGCTCTTACGGGGACGCAATCCAGGCTTATATTCTGCCTAAGAAAATCAAAATCAATCCCTTACTAAGGTCCCTACTTTTTCACCGCGGACGACGCGCAGGAGATTATTCGGCTTGTTCATGTCGAAGACGATGATAGGCAGCTGGTTTTCCATGCAAAGGGTGAATGCCGTCATGTCCATGACCCGGAGGTTTTTGGAGATACACTCCTGGAAGGTGATCGTTTCGAACTTGGTAGCCGTGGGTACTTTTTCGGGATCGGCGGTATAGATACCGTCTACGCGGGTGCCTTTCAGGATCACTTCGGCATTGATCTCGATAGCGCGCAGGGAGCCGGCAGTATCGGTGGTGAAATAGGGGTTACCTGTTCCTGCCCCGAAGATGACGACGCGGCCCTTTTCTACGTGGCGGATGGCGCGGCGACGGATGTAGGGTTCAGCGATCTGTTCCATTTTAATGGCACTTTGTAATCGGGTGTAGACCCCGATCTTCTCCAGGCCGGCCTGCATGGCCATTCCGTTGATCACGGTAGCCAGCATTCCCATATAATCGCCATGGGCGCGTTCGATACCTGTCTCTGCCTCGTTCGTTCCCCGATAGATATTGCCGCCTCCGATCACGATGGCGACCTGTACGCCCAATTCGACGATGCTCTTGATATCCTTGGCGTATTGGGCGATCACTGCGTTGTCAAAACCGAAACTCTTATCTCCCATCAGGGCTTCACCGGATAACTTGAGCAGGACGCGCTTATACTTTGGCACCATAGACAGATGATTCTTAAATTATTGTGCGGAATTATTGTGCGAATACTGCGCGAAGGTAAAAAAAAAGCCGTCTCTACCTTTTAAAATTCTGAGACGGCTTTTTTTCATTATGTCCGGAAAGAGCGAAGCTCTTTCCGGGGAACAGGTGGAAGAACCACCTGTTTTTTTATAGTTTTTATCCGAGCTGGACCCTTTTGAACTGGGTGACCTTTGCGGCGGCGTCAACTCCTTTCAGGTAGTCGCCGACCGTTTTGCCGGCATCCTTGACGAAAGCCTGGGCCGTGAGGGTATTCTCTTTAAAGAAGGCATTCAGTTTACCGACTGCGATCTTGTCGATCATCTCATCGGTTTTGCCTGCCATCTTGGGATCATTCTTGATCTGTTCGGTAACGATAGCCTTTTCACGGGCTACGACGTCGGCGGGAACGGAATCGGGATCGACGGCCACGGGGTTCATGGCAGCGATCTGCATGGCGATATCCCTACCGGCCTCAAGGACGGCGGGGGTATTCCTGGATAATCCGACCAGTACGCCCATGCGGTAGGCTCCATGAATGTAGGCAGCGACTCCTTCGGCATCGATCCTTTCGAAGCGGGCCAGCTGGATCTTCTC
>PMUF01000140.1:4489-29364 GCA_003167015.1 Chitinophagaceae bacterium
CCTTCTTTTGCCTCACGGTCGCTGCGCAGGGCAGCTACTTTCTGGCCTTTCTTGCGCAGGTAATCGATAGCCTTTTCGAAATCGCCATCGCTCTCCACGAGTGCCTTGCGGCAATCCATCATACCTGCGCCGGTTGTCTGGCGCAGCTTGTTGATATCGGCTGCTGTTATAGTTGCAGTTGACATATGATTAATTTAAAAGGTTTAACAAATTAACGCGGGCCTCCTCCGGGGCGACGCGGACCCGAATTGGGCACACGGCGTTTGGGCTGACTCGTACCACGGACCTTGTCACCACGACCGCGGGCGGCTTCACTTTCGGCCTCGGCCTGGAGACGGGCTGCTTTCTTTTCATTCTCGTCGGTACCTGCATCTTCCACGTCCTCTTCCTTGGCGGCTTGTCTTTCGGCCAGGCCTTCCGCGATAGCAGCGGTAACGTAGTTGACAATGATGGCGATGGATTTGGTCGCATCGTCATTGGACGGGATGGCGAAGTCCACTTTATTGGGGTCGCAATTGGTGTCTACCATGCCGAAGGTCGTGATGCCCAGGCGCTTGGCCTCAGCCAGTGCGATATGTTCGTGACCGATGTCGACGATGAACAGTGCTGCGGGGACCCGTCCCAGCTGGGCGATACCACCCAGTACTTTTTCCTTCTTATCCTTTTCGCGGGTGAGGGTAAGGCGTTCTTTTTTGGTGATGCTGTCGAAAGTGCCGTCGTTGAGCATTTTCTCGATGCTCTGCATCTGCTTCACACTCTTACGGACAGTATTAAAGTTAGTGAGCATTCCACCCAGCCAGCGTTCGGTAACGAATGGCATGTTGACTTTGACGGCGCACTCGGTAACGATTTCTTTAGCCTGTTTCTTGGTACCGACAAACATGACCTTCTTACCGCTCTTGGCGATCTGCTTCATGGCAGAGGCTGCTTCCTGGAGGCTCTCGGTGGTCTTGTTGAGGTCGATGATATGGATGCCTTTTTTCTCAGCAAAGATATAAGGCAGCATTTTGGGGTTCCACTTCTTACGCAGGTGACCGAAGTGTACACCGGCTTCAAGGAGTTGCTGTTGTAATGAAGTGTTATTTTCCATTGTGTATGTTTATAATATTTTAATGCAGTGGTGATTAGGCGGCCTTTCGGGCCGGCCGACCGGTTAACGTTTGCTGAACTGGAAGCTTCTTCTGGCTTTCTTACGACCGGGTTTCTTCCGTTCAACCGAGCGCGGATCGCGACGCAGGAGGCCGGCAGCCTTCAGGGCCGGGCGAAAGTCGGGATTCACTTGCAGCAGAGCGCGGGCGATGCCGAGCTTTGCAGCTTCTGCCTGTCCCTTCATGCCGCCGCCGGTGGCGTTGATCTTGACGTCGTATTTATCGCTGAGCTCGACCGTTTTCAGGGGCAGCTCGACCTGGTTCTGCAGGTAGACGAGGGAGAAATATTGTTTATAGTCCTTGTCATTGATCACGATCTTGCCTTCACCCTTGCTGAGGAACACGCGGGTAACGGCTTCTTTACGGCGACCAACTGCATTTTTTTGCTTTTCCATTTATCTGAAAGATTAGAAGGTTAATGTTTTAGGTTGCTGCGCGGTATGGGGGTGTTTGTCGCCTGCATACACGAACAGTTTCTTGTACATCTTGCGTCCGAGGCGATTTTTCGGCAGCATGCCTTTGACGGCCCTTTCGATGACGGCATCGGGGCGGCGTTTGAGGAGGCTCTTGGCCGATTCTTCTTTTTTACCGCCGGGGTAACCGGAGAAATTGATATAGATCTTGTCTTCGAGCTTATCACCCGAAAAAACGACCTTATCAGCGTTGATAAAGATGATAAAATCACCGCAATCTACGTGCGGGGTGTAATACGCTTTGTTTTTGCCCCGAAGGATGGCGGCAATTTTGGAACACACGCGGCCAACGGTTTGATTAGTACCGTCTACAACGTACCAGTCGCGTTGCACGGTAGCCTCGTTCGCATGTTTGGTGGTGAAATGTAATTTGCTCATTGTCTTGCTTTTTTACGTGAAGCCGTTGCTATCCCAACGGCGGTGAATTTATTTGCCCTTTTAGCGGCAGGTTTGTGTGACCCGCTTTTGAAAGGAGTGCAAAGGTAGGTTGAAGAGGGGCGATGTTCCAAGAATTTCAGGGTGTTTTTTGGAGGGGGTATTGTAAGTCGTTGATTTACAATAAAAAATTTGCTGTGTAAAAATTTTACCCGGATAAAATGAATAATTGTTGGCGATTTGCCAACCATGTTTGATATTTGTGTTGTTAAGACCTCATATAACGATTGCCATATGCCAAAGGAGAACTACTCATTTTTAAAATGGTATTATGAATATTGTTCATATGAAAAATTTGCACGATTTCGCAAAAAATCATGCAAATGCAAGAAAAAGCCTGATAGTCTGGAAATTGATAGTAAAACAGGCTAAATGGAAAAATAAAAAAGATATACTTAAGGATTTCCCAAGAGCGAAAATGATTAATGCTAATCGTGCACGCTTTGAGATAGTTCATAATGTTTTTCGTCTGATCGCTCATGTCGATTATGAAGACAAAATAGTGGAAATAAGATTTATCGGTACGCATAATGAATACGACAGGATTGATCCGGCGACCATATGAAATTGATACAATTATGCAACCGTGGTTCCTAATAGAAAATGATGCCGACTATCAAAAGGCAACGGCCCGTTTTGAAGAAATCCGGGAGGCCCAAAAAGGTTCGCCAGAACATAAGGAGAAGCAATTGCTCGTCCTTCTGATCAATAAGTATGAAGAAGCGAAATGGGAAATGCCAGAAGTGGACCCTATTGAGTTCATTAAAATCCGTATGGAAGAATTTGGTTATAAAGCGGCTGACCTTGCCAAGGAATATGGTGACAAGGGGACTGTAAGTAAAGTCCTTAACTATAAGCAGGCTCTTTCTCTCACAATGATCCGAAAGTTCAGTAAACTGCTCCGCATCCCGATAGAAGCGCTCATAAAAGAATATCCCTTACAATAAAATAAGAAAATAGGCTTTCGGGCTAACACAACATATTTGTAGTGTTGATTCAAAAATATTATATTTGCTCATCGGATCATGTAGTAATGCATGTCACATAACTAATAATCAAGAGATCTTTTCATCAGAAAAAGACAAAAAAATGACTACTAAAATTTATCGCACCGGTGGCGCGAGACGCTCCATAGTGCATCAAAACATTAAAAAGCGAATGCATGTCTTTAAATTTCAACTCAAAAGGGTATCTCCACGAGACCATCGCCCTGACTTATGAAGAATTCGTACAGCATTTTGGAACGAATCAACAAAGAATGGAGCAAATCCAAAATTCTCTACCCTACTTCCGTATTTTTCATTCCTGCGGCTTACGAATTGTATATGTTGACGGTAGTTTCGTAAGTAAAAAGAAGTTTCCTGAAGATATAGACATATGCTTTGATATCTCGGGCATCAGTGAAGAAAAAATCAAAAGCATTTTTCCAAAGTTCTTAGACGTCAACGAAAGAGGAAGAATCCGCAGAGACTTGAAATGTCACATTTTTACGTTTACCCAGGAAGATACTGAACTATTTGACCGTTTAAATACAGACCGCGACGATTATCCAAAAGGACTAGTTATACTAGACCTAAACGAAATACTTAATCATGATCAAAAATGAAAAACAATATAAAGTAACTAAAAAAAAGCTGGCTATTCTGCATCAAAAAATAGCTGAAATGAAAAGTGAAGGAGACCGACTCAGCCTGACACGTCAGCTTGTATTGAATTCTTTATTAGATATGAGCACTGATATGGAAAATGAAGTTGCTGAATACGACTTGTTGAAGCAGAACAAAAAAAATATCCTCAAATCAAGAAGTCTTTATGAACTTCCCTCGCTGATTACCGAATATAAAATTGCTTCGGGGTTAACTCAAAAAGAGTTTTCGAAAAAAATCGGCATGAAAGAGCAGCAATTTCAACGTTATGAGGCAGAAAACTTTCAAGGTATTTCTTTCAAAAATCTTTTAAAGATCTTGCAGGCTATTGGCCTGGATGTAATGATTATGGATACTCCTATCAGAAAAATTAGTAAGAAAGAATCCTCCGGCAAAAAGACCATTGCTTAACTTGCCTTAAAAGATATACATGTCCTCCCCCTCCCCCATCCTCTCGCTTGGTCGAAGCACTTTCGGTGATCCGGCCAATAAAGACAATTTTCCGACTCTTGAAGAAGCCCATGCACTGCTGGCGGAATGGGTGCCGAATGAACGGCTGCGGCTCCATATGAAGCAGGTCGGGGCAGTGATGAAAGCGTGGGCGCTGGAACGGGAAGGCGCGGATGAACGGACTGCTCTTAAATGGGAGCTGGCGGGGCTGCTGCATGACGCCGACTGGGAAAAACATCCCGATGCCCATTGCCGGGTCATCATAGAACACCTGGAATCGCTGCATACCGATCCGGACATCATCCACTGCATTGCCTCGCATGGCCCTAAATATTTCGGTGTAGAGCCGGAGACGACGATGGACAAAATGATCTATGTCTTCGACGAGCTATCGGGCTTCATCCATGCCGCAGCCCTGATCCGGCCTACCCGCTATGAGGGAATGGATGTGAAAAGCATCATGAAGAAACTCAAGACGCCGTCCTTTGCGGCGCAGGTCAGCCGCGACGATATCAATGACGCGCTGAGCCGGATCGATACTCCGCTGGAGGAGATTATTCAATTCATTATCGACCACCAGAAGGACGTGCAGTAGGCGCAGGCACGGCGACCGATGTGGGGGCACGCAGTGCCGCATCGTTACATATGCATCACCACAAAAGACAGATGGGCATTTCCGGCGTCAGTGATAAGCTCCATCACATAGAAACCCGGAGGCAGCAGGGACGGATCCATAGGCAGTTGGCCGGGCTGAAGCGTATAGGTGCCTGCCGGCTGGCTGCCCAGGTAGATCGAGACCTTCCGCTGACCGGTAATGGAGTATATTACCAGGCTGCTGTTAGAGGCATACGGTAGCTGATAGGTGATGACAGTAGTGTTGCTGAAAGACACCGGGTTGGGATAGAGCTTTAGCGCCGGCGAATTCGACGGCGTCGCCGATGTCGTGGTGGTGGTATCGGTAGCGGTCAGGTTATTCCTGATAAAGACATGGTATTCGCCGGGCGCCAGCGACACTCCCTGAGTGGAACCGGTGGCAATAATGGAATCGGTGGAAAGATAGTCGTGCCAGGTGCCGGCCTTCGGGAAAGGGACGGAGTCTACCGCCGTCACCACGTCGAAATTACCCACGACCATGACACTCAGCGTATCGCCTTGCACTCCCAAATATTTGACATTGTTCGTCAGCGAATACGTGGTCTGTCCGGTAGCCAGAGCCGGATAGGCCGCATGCAACGCCAGCAGCTTCGCATAGACATCATGCAGCTTTTTCCGGGACGTATCCTGCAGGTAATCCCAGCGGATCGGTTTGGGATCGGTACGACACAGCCCGGCTGCGTTGACCGTATCACCCGGGCACCAGTTGATCGAATAGTCGAATCCCAGCTCACCAAACTCCGTCAGCATCTTGGGTCCCGGCGCCAGCGCCCAGAAAGCGGTAGACATGGCGTCACGCGCCAACCCGGTCGCCGTATCCTTGATATTGTAAGAACCGCTGCTGTTGCCATATTGCTCATTGTTATACATGAGCCGTTCGTCGTCATGACTTTCCTGGTAGACGACGAGGCCGGGGTTGTTCCACCCTCCCAGCGAAGTATAGATGCTCCCGGTCAGGTCCCAGGTTGCTCCGCCGGGAGACGGCGTACTATAACCCATCGTAGCCTGGTTATAATTGGAGTTGAGGTCTTCGCCCCAGAGCATCATGCCATAGTTGGCCTCCACCTGCTGTTCGCTGTTGTCGGCAAACATTTCCAGGATACAGTAGCTGCCGGGAGAGGCCGCCTGCATCTGGTTATAGATGGTATCCCAGGTCGCCACGCGGCCGCTGTCATACGCTGCCCAGGTGTTGAAATTGCAATTGTTGCCTGTCGCATCACAGCTGTTCGTCTGGGTGAACCCCTTGGCGAGGTCCCAGCGATAGCCGTCGACATGGTAATTGGTGAGCCAGTAGTTGACCACCCGGTGGACGAAATCTATCGTATTCGGGCTTTCATGATTGAACTGATACCCCACATTATCCGCATGGGTGGGATACTGGTTGAACCAGGGACTGTTGGCGGCAGGTATTTGCAGGGCATTGTTCCAATACATCTGCACCATCGGCGAACTGCCGAAAGAATGGTTCATAACCATGTCCATGATGACCGCCATCCCCATCCCGTGGCAGGCGTCAATGAACTGTTTGACCATAGTGGCAGTACCATATACCTTATCCGGCGCGAAATAGAAATTAGGGTTATAGCCCCAGCTGACGGAGCCTTCGAAGTTGGAAAACGGTTCGATCTCGACGGCATTGATGCCGAGGTTCTTCAGGTAACTCAAGGTATCGATGAGGCCCTGCCAGTTACCGGCAGCGGTAAAATCGGCCAGCCACAGCTCGTAAACCCTCAGGTTGGCCTTTGCCGGCCGCTGGAAGTTTGTCACCTGCCAGCTATAGGCGGGCTGAGCCGTCTGGATAATACTGGCCAGGGTGCCGGCGGCCTGGGAGGGAAAGGTCTTAAGGTTAGGGTAGGTGGATGTAGGAATGGTCGGATCGACATTGGCATCGAGGACCTTCTCCGTATTGTAGTCGGCGAGCTGCAGCGTATCGTCAATGATATACTGATAGGCATATTCCGTCCCCGCCGTGAGACCATTGATCTGCAGCCAGAAGAAATTGCTGTCCGGTGTCTCATTCATCTGGTAGGCCGACTGCTGGGTCCAGTTATTGAAATCACCGACAACGACAAATTTATGTTTGAGGGGGGCATTCACCACCAACAGGACAGACGTATCCCCTGGCAGGTAATTGATCCCTTCCTGTGCCCCCGCTGGTAGGGCGGCAATATTGACTGCCCCGCCGGCATAGAAGCTGAAGGTATCAGCGACACTGGTGACACCATTGGTAGCTGTGGCAATGATTTGCGTTGTCCCCGCCGCAGTCACAGGCACAGTGAATTGGAGGGAATCCGCCGAAGCAGTGCTGGCTACGGAAACCCCGTTGACATAGAGGTTGATCGTCGCCGCCTGGTTGGTGACGAACTTTACCGGAAGCGTATCTCCGACAGATTCACTGAGCGGCTGCGGAATAGGTGTATAGGTAGGTTGAAAAGGAGGCAAGGTAAACTGACCGGCGAGGGAGGTGGTATATACAGGGACATACATATTGCTGGCGTCAGCATTGCGCTGGGCGAGATTGCCGTTATCGCCCCAGAATAAGATAGCCACTTTATAAATGATCTCTGCTGCCGGCACGCCGAAATAAGTGCGGATATTGTGAATGGTGAATGAGTATTGATTATTTCCGAGATAGGTTGCCGCGACGGCGGGATTGGCTGTACCCCATTGGCAGGCAGCCGGTACATACCGCCAGTCCGAGGAACCCGTGCTGGAATCGGTGATCAGGCCCATGTATGCATATACACCCGTGCCGCCGGCACCTAATAGCCCCTGGTTGCCCAGGTTACAGTTGACGGTGATGGTGACCGTGCCGGTTGTGTCCTGCGGAAAGGCGGGGTTAACGACAAGCTCCTGGCCTCTTGCTGTATGCAGAAAGACCAGGAGCCCGATAAGGATATATAATTTTTTCATGTTACTGTGTCAAAGTATACGTAGTATTCAGGAAATCGACTGTCAACGTATAGGTTCCCGCATTTGTCGGGCCGTTAAAATTATTATTGAAGTTGGCACTATTGGCCCCATTGGGATTATAGCCGAAGATCCCTCCGTTGGCCGCATTATTGCTGCTACCGACCGCATACTTGTTCAGGTAGTTGTTGGCCCCGGGGGCAGTGCTGTTGACAGGCAGCAGAAGGTACTGGCCGGCCGCGACAAACGGAAGCGTGATTGTAAACTGGGATGAACTGATCTGCGTCATGACCTGCGAGGGTTCCGGGACGGGGCTGGTCCAGCTGCCGGGGGTGGCGGAGCCTACGATGAACAGGCTATCGGGTACCGATTCAATCGAGTCGGTAGGACCTGTGAGAGCCGTGATAGTGAAGTTGCCGGTTTGGAAATTCAACCAGATCGTGTACCAGCCTGAAGCAGAGGGGCCGGTGAAGTTGTTGTTGTCGTTCACACCGAAAGTTCCGCCCGTCCCCGGCTCGGAGTTATCGTTGGTAGCCAGCTTGTTGTTATAGTTAATGTTCGTAGGCAGGATCAGGAATTGTTGTCCGCCGATGAGGTTAAAGACACCTGCATAATCCACAGAATCCACCTTTTCAAAAACCTGTGTAGGTACGGGCACCGGTACATTCCAACCACCCTGAGAGGCGGCTCCGACGAGATACAGCGCACCACTGGCAGGCGGTGCTACTTTGGGCGGGACGACATAGGGCGTTACCGTCAGGGTGAGCGTATTGGATACGAACTGCTGGTTGTTGTTACCATAGGAGGATACCAGGCGGACCTCCGTAGTATAGGGTATTCTATAGGTAGCGCCAAGGCCAAGCACTATGTTATTGAGGGTCTGGGCCGTAACGGAATCAGATAAGGCGCCGATGACCATAATGGTGTCCGGCTGTGCGAAGCCATGCCCGGCAGAATCGATCTCGATAATATATTGTATTGTGGCAGAATCCGTCGCGTAGTGTGGATAGGTCCATGAGAATCCTAGCACATTGGTGAGAGAATCGGCGGGGGTCGCGGCGATTGTTGTCGCTGAAGCGCTGAACGCAGGGGTTACGCCATTCTCATAATATGTGTTAGCCACTTTTTTCACGCATGCCGCGAACCCTATCCCCACCAAGGCTGCAACTAAAAGTATCGCCGATATATTTTTTTTCATAAATTATTTATTGTAGGGTCACAGTAAAAGTACCTGTCTGGAAATTCACGACGATGGTATACACGCCGGTGGCGGTCGGAGCAATACAGTTAGCCCCGTTGAATATGAATGGGCCGCCGGTGGGTTCAGTGTCTTTTGTAGCCACGCTCCATTGATACGTCCACGATCCATTATTCTGTGAGATCAACTTATATTCCTGACCTCCCTGAAGGGTTAAGGTGATAGTGTAAACTAACGGGTTTACTTCGGTGAACGTCTCCGACGGGACGTCAGCCGCAGGTATCGGATTAGCCCAGTTATCTGCCAATACCGCGCTGCCAACGATGTACAGGGAATCATTAGGCGGGGGAGCGACAGCAGGCGGAGTAGCATAGGGTGTCACCGTGTAATTCAGCGCATTGGAGTATAAAACGCCGGTGTTGGGGCTGCCTGAAGTCAACGGCGCCAGGTAGGACACTACCCGGACCTGGATATTATGCGACACACTTGTGTCCAGGAGCATCGTGTTCGTCAGTACTGCGTTANNGGTAAAAGTATTGCTCAGCTGAGAAGTAATGCCGATCTGCGCCATCTTCGGGCTGGTAAAATTGGCGCCCAGGGTATCGATTTCGAGGTAGTAGTTCACATCCAGTGAACTGATCCCATCATTAAAAGTATAGTTGGGGTTCGTCCAACTGAAGGTCACTGCGGTCGCGGTGGTATCCGAGACAGGCAGGGAAATCGAATCCGTAGCCGTGGACGTTAGCACTGGCGCCGTCCCCCCATCGAAAACAACCGTCGATTGTTCCTTGATGCAGGAGGAGAACAGGACCATCGCTGATCCGGTCAGTAGTATGATTTGATTAAGATACCTTTTCATATATGCATGCACTTTAGAGCGTTAATTAATTATACCCCGGGTTTTGAACCAAATTGGAATTTGCGCTTAGGTCCGAAGAGGGCAGTGGAAACAGGTTGAGGTAACTGGCCACGCCGGTACCTGAAGCGACGCCGCCTTTCCAGGGCCACAAATAGCTTTGGGAGGTGAAGAGCCCATATCGGATGAGGTCTGTGCGCCGGAAACATTCCCAATACAGTTCACGCCCCCTTTCGCTGAGTATATCCTGCAGGGTAATGCTGGACGGTTGATAACCGGTGTTGCCCGGAGCTGCCCGGCTCCGCAGCGAATCGACATAGGCAACCGCCTGGGCCTGGGAGCCGCCGCTGCCGCCTCTTAGCACTGCTTCTGCATAGATCAGGTATTGTTCTGCCAGCCTGAACAAAGGGAAGTTGGTATTGCAGAAAGTGCTGGCTCCTGCGGGGGTAGTGCTGTCCGAGTTCAGGTTAGACCATTTGGTAACAGCGAGGCCATCCGTGAAGGTCGAAATGCTGTTGATCGTTTCATTTTGACCGCTGGTATAGAACAGGGAACGTTGATCGACGGTGCCGGTCAGATCCGGAAAGAGATTGGCCAGGCTCGAGGTGACACGATTGCCGGCCCACCCGCCACCCGGCACCCCAAATGCGGTCGGTGACATAGAACCGCCTATGGCGCCATTAATGATAAAGGTCGTCCCGCCGTAAGTCTCGGTGCTGACCCCGTTGTATACTATAGGGAAGATGATCTCGGGATTATTGGTACTATTATCCGCCATGAAAAGCTGGTGGTAGACCTTATGAAGGGAATAGCCGGCATTGATGACCTTGGAAGAGTAAGTGATGGCATCTGTGTAATCAGCATTGCTTGCCCCCAGGTAAGTTCCGGAATTCAGGTACAACCTGGCCAGCAAGGCCCAGACGCAAGCCTGGTCGGCACGACCATATTCATTCTGATGCGCCGGAACCATGGCACTCGCGCTATCGAGGCTTAGCAGTTCGGACTGGACGTAGGCGTATAAACTGGCAGTGGAGGCCTGGGGAGGAAGGAACGACCCGACGCCGATAGGGCTGGTTTCCGTCACAAAGGGTGATGTACCATACAGGTCCAGCATTTCCCAGTAGTCCAATGCTCTGATAAAGCGGGCTTCAGCGATGTAGTAGCCGATATCCGTGGCGTCCTGGCCGGAAAAGCTTTTTTGCACTGCCTTTGCATTCTTGATGAAGGCATTCGCGACGGTGACCTGGTACATGATACGGGTATATAACCCCTGGAGGATGACGTTGCCAGACGTCCAGGCCATATTATGGAAATCCGGTACGCCGGGGTCATTCCAGGCGCATACGGCTTCGTCGGTGCTCAATTCACTGGCATCCCATAACAGGCGCACAAAATCGGAAGTTCCTGCGTCAATGCCGACCAGGTCGGTATTGCTGGGGCCTGTGGGGCTGGTCAGGGCGAAGGAACTATAGACCTGGGCCAAAGCCTGCTTGGCGCCGGTGTCAGTGCTAAAAGCCTGGGAGGCCGTTACGGTATTCGGTGGCTGGCGATTCAGTTCCTTCGAACAGGAAACCAGGAATGCTGTCGCCATCGTCCCGATGATTGCTATGGTAAGAAAATTGTGTTTCATATGACTAATGCTTTTTATAAATAGGAACGTTAGTTAGAATCCAAGGTTTGCCCCGATGGTGAAATTCCTGGGCCTTGGATACAGGTTATTATCGATACCCGCTCCGGATGCCCCTAACAAGGGGTAGGTCTCAGGATCCTGGCCGGTGTATTTGGTGATGACAAATACGTTCTGACAATTGGCAGACAATCTCAAGCTATTGAAACCGCGAACCTTGCCGACGTTGTACCCTATGCCGATATTATCCAGCCTGACAAAGGAAGCGTTCTCCACGTAATAGTCAGAGTAGTATTGGGGAGCGTAAAAATGGCTTTTATAGATCTCCGTGGTAGCATTCGAGAGATAGTTCAGCGGGTTCAGGATATATTCGGTTACACCCAGGCTGGCTTTGACGTTGTTGTAGTCGAAGTTGCCGATATTGGACCGGAAGACCATCGAAAGGCTCCATTGCTTGTAGTTAAAGGTAGAGCTGAATCCCATGATGACGGGAGCGAAAGGAGAGTGGTCATGGTACGCATCAGGAGAAGCGGGCGGAGAGGTGATCTGGCCGTCCCTGTTGCGGTCTACATATACTCCTTCGAGAGGAGTNNTTCTTGCCATACACCTGTTGCAGGACGTAGAAAGAATTGGCTGCATATCCTACCGTCTGAATCTGTACCGTATTGCCGGTACCGCCGGTGATACTGCCCGTAGCATCGCCATAGAAATTTGCTCCTCCGTTTCCGTTGGTCAGCTTGGTGATCTCATTATGATTATAGGCGAAGTTAAAATTCAGGTCCCAGCTGAAATTCCTTGTCTTGATGGCAGTAGCGTTGAGGTTCAATTCCGCGCCTTTGTCCGTCATGC
Source organism: Chitinophagaceae bacterium (assembly GCA_003167015.1). Taxonomy (GTDB): domain Bacteria; phylum Bacteroidota; class Bacteroidia; order Chitinophagales; family Chitinophagaceae; genus Puia. Next base: position 16,736 of record PMUF01000140.1, read on the forward strand.
TGCCGATATTGATGACCAGCTCATTCGTAAAATTGCTACCGACGGGGATCGGGACCTGGTTGAACAGGTTAGTGATATTCTTATTATAAACGTCAATGCTACCGATGATGCGGTTATCAAAGAGACCGAAATCGAGGCCTATATCGGCAGAGGTTGTTTGCTCCCACTTAAAGTTGGCATCAAAAGCAGCGGGCGCATAGGTATTATAATATGTTTGCCCGAAGGGATACAGGGAGTTATTCAAACTCAAAGCATAGCTGGGAACATATTCGTAATCCGCCAAACCATCCTGGTTGCCCGTCTTCCCGTAACTGGCCCTCAGTTTCAAATCGCTCAGCCAATTCACGTTGTTCAGAAATTGTTCCTCTTTGATCCGCCAGGCCACGGCTACGGCAGGGAACAGTCCCCAGCGATCAGCCGGCGCAAACCGGGAAGAACCATCATCACGGATAGAAGCGGTCAGGATATACTTTTGATCGTAGGTATAGATAAGCCGGCCCACGTAGGAGACCAGCGTATTCTCCGCCGGAGTGGTAGGAAACACGGGTGCGGTGCCGCTGAGGGTATCGCCGTTTGAAGCAAAAGCGGGATAATTATACAAGGTAGTATATGTATTGGCATAACTCATGAGTCCCAATACATTGATATTGCTTTTGATGGATTTAAGATCCTTGATATAATTCAGCTCATAATTGGCAGCGACATAAGTATTATTGGTTTTATACTTGTCGTTATAGCCCTGAACGGTGCCGGTGGCTTCATCGGACGAATTATTATAATCCTGTGCGGCGTCTGGCGGAACGACGGTCCTGCCATGCCCGGTGGACACGTCATAACCGAGGTCGGCGATAGCGTGCAATCCCGATACCCAGGGCAGCTCATAATCGAGATGAATATTTCCAACGCTGTTGGCGGCATTGCCTGTATTGTTATACTGTTCCAGTAAAGCCAGCGGATTACGGCCGGCCAGAGCGATGAGGTCTCCCGTGGAATGATTCACCCATTCAAAGTAACCACCGAAGGGGCTGCCTTTTGCAAAAGGCGACTGGGTTGGATCAAAGGATGTTGCGGCACCGACGGCGCCGCCGTTGGAAAACCGGGATTTGGTAACTGCGCCATTCAGGTTGATCTCGATCTTCAGGTGGTTGTCCAGCAAGTGGGGAGAGAGATGGATACCTACCGTTCCCCTTTGGAGCTGGTCCGTCTTAATGATCCCCTGTTCATCGTGATACCCCAGGGATATCCGATAGGGCAGGTTCTTTGCTGCGCCGGAAACGGCGAAGTTGTCGTTGTTCGACAGGGCCGTCTGGAAGATCTCTTTTTGCCAGTTGGTGTTGGCAGATCCCATCATGTCCGCGTAGACCGAATCGGCCGGATTGGCAGCTGCCTGACCGTTAACATAATTCCTGAACTGGGTGGCGTTCAATACGGGCAGATATTTGGCTATCGTACCCATTGTTACGGAGGTATTGAAATTATATACCGGCGCTCCGGCCCTGCCCTTTTTGGTCGTGACGATGAGGACCCCGGCGGAAGCCCTGGAACCGTAGATGGCAGAGGCGGCCGCATCCTTCAATACGGTGATATTTTCAATATCATCGGGATTGATGTAGTCCAGGGGGTTGGAAATACCGGCATAGGTGTTGACGGTTGTACCTGTGGTCGGGTTGTTGGTGGAAGCAGGTAATTCGAGACCGTCGAGAACGATCAGTGGATCGTTGTTGCTATTCAGAGAAGAGAGGCCACGGATACGGATCGTGCTGGAGCTGCCGGGCTGGCCGCCGTTGGAGACTACTGAGACCCCCGCCACTTTACCGGCAATAAGCTGATCCGGGCTCGTGATAGCGCCTTTCTGAAAATCTTTGGAGCTGACCGACGTAATGGAACCGGTGAGGTCTTTCTTCAACTGGGTACCATAGCCGATCACGACTACTTCATTTAAATTGGCGTTGAGGGGGGTGAGGGAAACATTAAAAATTCCGGCGTTGGCAGAAACTCGCCGGGTGCCATAACCGACGGCCGAAATCACCATCATTTTGTCTTGCGGGCTGACGGTAAGCCGAAAAACACCGAAGGCATCTGTCGTGGTACCTTTGGTTGAACCTTCGAGGAAAATGGATGCGCCCGTAATCGCTGCACCCGTTGAATCGGTAACTTTACCGGAAATTTGTTGGTTTTGGGTAAAGGCGGGCATCCACAGTAATGCCAAAAGGCAGAACGCCCCTGCTCGCACAAGCAATCGTTTACATCTCGCATGCAATCGTTATTTAAGTTTTAACGTGTAATATTTACACATTGGTTGTGTGTAAATATTACACAATGTTGAATAAAAATTTCTATTCTGCCAATTTTCCGTTAAAAAATTTAAAGGTTTTTTTGTTAATGCATGTCGGGCCGACACTTAATAACAGCCGATGTTTTCGTAAAATACTAGAAATCAATCCCAAACCATTTCCTCCGCTCTTTTTTCTGGTACTTCTCATAATTGAACCGGTATAGCTTGCCGGGACGATGCGGGACGTCGGTTTCCAGCTCACCGGTATCTTCCAGCAGGTCCATGGAGAAGAATTTCTTCCGGAAATTGCGCCGGTCGAGCTTGACATCGAGGATGGCCTCGTAGAGGTTCTGCAATTCCCGCAGGGAGAATTTTTTCGGCAGGAGGCTGAAGCCAAGGGGATGTTCCTGGATCCTTTTCTGGAGCCATTCATAGCAGGCGTCGAGTATCTGCCGGTGATCGAAAGCCATATCGGAGAGTGTCGTGACGCGATGCCAGTGCAGTTCGTTGGCCAGGATCTTCAGCTGATGGTGTTCGATATTGATCAGAGAGCAATAGGCGATGGTGACGACCCGGGCGGCGGGGTGACGACCCGTCTCACCGAAAGCTTTAACCTGTTCGAGATATACGTCGTCCATCCCTGTACGTTAGCGGAGGACACGGTAGGCTGCCTGGTCCAGATCTTCATGGTTATTGACCAGGTCGCCCAGCAAGCTCCATTTATTCTCGTATTTTTCGAAATCCGATTTGATCAACAGTACCTTCAGTTCATTGTCATCGAAACCGAAGATGACACAGTCGACGGAAATGCCGATAATACCATCGCTCTCCAGTTCTTTCAGAATGGTCTTGATGTTTTTTTGACCGGGAGCATGATCTACCGGCAGCGTGCCTTTATTAGGTATGATTTCAGGAGTCATGGAAAGACGAATTTAATCAATTCGTTTACTATTCACTTAAATTTACACCATTAAAATTGACTTATGTATTCCTCCGACCAAACACACCGATTGCAAAAGCTGACCACAACCTTGTTGGCGCAGGCCAGGGAGAAAGCGCTGGACAAGGCCATCATGGAGGATCTCCGGGAGGTGCTACGGTTTCACGAATATCGTTACGCCATCCTGAATGACCCCCTGATCTCGGATTTCGAATACGACACTTTATATAAGGCGTTAGAAAAAATAGAACAGGAGTTTCCCGGACTGATCAGTCCCGACTCCCCTACCCAGCGGGTAGCCAGTGGGCTGACGAAGGAATTCCCGACTGTCCAGCACCTGGTGCCGATGTTGTCGCTTGAAAACTCCTATAATGAGGAAGACTTGCTGGACTGGGACCGGAAAGCCCGGGAGTTGACGGGGCTGGAGGAGCTGGACTATTGTATCGAGCCCAAATTCGATGGGGCCAGCATTTCCCTGATCTATGAGAACGACCGGCTATTGCGGGGGGTTACCCGCGGAGACGGCGTGGCAGGTGACGAGATCACGACGAATATCCGGCAGATCAGGTCAGTGCCGCTGTCAGCGGCTTTTTCGCGTTATGGCATCCAGCTGATCGAAATCCGCGGCGAGGTATTGATGAACAAGAGCAACTTTGCGAAATACAATGCTCAGCTGGCGGAGCAAAATATTCCACCGCTCGCTAACCCGCGGAATGCAGCTGCCGGATCGTTGCGGATAAAAGATCCCAAGGAAGTGAGCCGTCGCAACCTGGAAGCCTTTCTCTATCATGTCAGCTATTTCACCCCTGCGACGGACAATCTCGCCCTGACCACGCATAGCGGTTCGCTGAAGATGTTATGGGATTTGGGGTTTCGCAGTCCGCAGAAAGAATTGCGAACGGTGAAAGGTATCAGGGCTGTCATCGATTATTGTCATGATTTCGAGGCGCAGCGGGATGGGTTGCCCTATGAGATCGACGGGATGGTGATCAAGGTCGACTCGATTGCCTTACAGGAAAAAATGGGAATGACGACGCATCATCCCCGCTGGGCGATCGCCTTTAAGTTCAAGGCCAGGCAGGCGACGAGCGTTCTGCGGAAAGTCGAGTTCCAGGTAGGGCGGACAGGCAGCATTACACCTGTCGCCAAAATCGACCCGGTGCCGCTGAGCGGTGTGACGGTCGGGTCTGTGTCGCTGTTCAATGAGGACGTAGTCCGGGAAAAGGACCTGCGGATCGGCGACCATGTGCTGGTCGAGCGGGCGGGGGACGTCATTCCATATATAGTCAAGCCGCTGGCGGAATTACGTACGGGTAAAGAAACGGCCATTGTCTTTCCTACCCACTGTCCGGTATGCGGGGATAAACTGGTCAAGCCGGAGGGTGAAGCTGTCTGGCGCTGTGTCAATCTCAACTGTCCGGCACAGGTGGTCGAACGGATCATCCATTTTGCCAGTAAAGACGCCATGGATATCCGCAGTTTTGGGGAGGCGAATGTCAGGAAATTTTACGATCTGGGTTTTCTGACCGATATCCCGGGCATCTATCGTTTGCCTTTTGACAAGATCCGGCAGTTGGAGGGGTTTGGGGAAAAGAGCGTCCATAACCTGGCGGCTGCGGTTGACGCCTCCCGGCAGCAGCCGCTGCATCGGCTGATCTTCGGATTGGGTATCCGTTATGTCGGGGAAACGACTGCCAAAGTACTGGCTGCAGCCGTTGGGCACCTGACGGACCTCGCCGGCTATTCCATTGAAGACCTTCAGGCCCTGGAGGACGTCGGCCCCAAGGTAGCCACAAGCGTTTACCAGTTCTTTCGAAATCCCGACAACCTGCACCTGGTCAAGGAACTGGAATCTCTCGGCCTGGCGCTGAAAAGCGGGAAATCCACGACTGTCGCTGAAGGCAACCTGAATGGTCAAACGTTCTTATTCACCGGTACGCTGAGCCGGCTGAAGAGGTCGGAGGCCGAGGAGTCGGTGGAAAGAAATGGGGGGAAGATACTGAGCGGAGTCAGCAGCAAGCTGAACTACCTGGTGGTGGGGGAGGATGCCGGCAGCAAGCTGGAGAAAGCCAAAAAGATCCCTTCTATCCATATACTCACGGAGGACGAGTTCATCAAACTTCTCGCGGAGCGGTAACGTCCGGCTACATATAAGAATATTTTCTTACGTTACTGGTAATTCGAAATTCTTTTTCGTAACTTTAAGAAAATTGTAGGCATGATTAGAAAACTTACCGGCGAAGTGTGGAAACCATTGCAGTTTCCCGGCTGGAAACAACTCCGAAAAAAGTATGCTCTATCTTCCCTGGGCCGCGTTGCCAGCTACTCGGAAGATGTGGTGGCCGACGGCAAATTGCTGAACGGCAGCCTGACTACCGGTTACAAGACCCTGAATCTTCACCGGCCGGGCAATAACGGCACTCTCTACATTCATCGGGAGATTGCACGTCTCTTTTTGTCTAAGGCGTCCCCTAAGCACAAGTATGTGATCCATCTGAATCACAACAAGCTGGAGAATGCCGCTAAGAATCTGAAATGGGCGACCCTGGAAGAGATGATCGACCATCAGCAAAAGAGTCCTGCAAAGATCGCGTACAAAAAAGTGCAGGCAAACCGGACCGTAGGACTAAAGCTGACGGCTTCGCAGGTCAAGACCATCAAGAAGACACTGTCGAGTAAGAACAGGCAGCTGACCATTAAGAAGCTGGCTGAGAAATACCATGTCAGTGAAATGACTATGTACCGCATCAAAAGCGGAGAGAACTGGGGAAGGATTAAATAGAACGATTAAAAAATTATGCTGCAAGCGTCTACTCTCACATTTCTAAGAAACCTCAAGAAGAATAATAACAAGCCCTGGTTCGAAAAAAATAAATCTGTTTACCTCGCTGCGAAAGAAGATGTGGAACATTTTACGGAACGACTGATCGAAGGATTTGGAAAAACAGATGCCGATATAGCACCGCTGCAGATCAAAGATTGTACCTTCCGCATCTACCGGGATGTCCGCTTCTCCAAGGACAAAAGACCTTATAAAGCCAACATGGGCGCCTATCTGAATAAAGGCGGCAAAAAAATGCCGACTGCAGGCTATTATTTCCATTGCGAGCCGGGCAGTTCCTTTGTTGCCGGCGGCATGTGGATGCCGATGGCGCCGGAATTGAACAAGGTCCGCCAGGAGATCGACTATAACTTCACGGAATGGACCAAAATCCTTGGCAGCCGGGCATTCAGGAAAATGTTTGCCGGCGGATTGGACCAGACAGACATCTTATCCCGGCCGCCCAAAGGGTATGAGGCGGACAACCCGGCTATCGAATTCCTGAAACTGAAGAGTTTCGTGGTCCGCCATCCGTTGACGGACAAGCAGATGGTATCGCGTTCGCTGTTGAAAGAGGTGATCGCCACTTTCGATGCGATGCGGGACTATGTCCACTTTCTCAACCGGTCGATCGAATAATTACAACAAACCTTTTTCCACTAAATATTCTGCGATCTGTACGGCATTGGTAGCGGCTCCTTTGCGGAGGTTATCGCTGACTACCCACATATTCAGTGTATTGGGCTGCGTTTCGTCCCTTCTCAGGCGGCCTACAAAGACTTCATCTCTTTCGTGCGCGTCCTTGGGCATGGGGTATTGCTGTGCGGCGGGATCATCCACGACTACGATACCGGGCGCATGGCTGAGCAGGGATTTCACTTCCGGCAGATCGAAGTCTTTACCGAATTCCACATTGACGGATTCACTGTGACCGCCCATGACCGGGATGCGGACGGTGGTAGCCGTTACCCGAATGGTATCGTCGCGCATGATCTTTTTTGTCTCGTTGACCATCTTCATCTCTTCCTTCGTATACCCGTTATCGAGGAACGAATCTATCTGCGGAATGGCATTGAGGTCGATCGGATATTTATAGGCCATTTCGCCTTGCACACCTTTCCGTTCGTTCATCAGCTGGGTTACGGCCTTGACGCCGGTTCCGGTAACGCTCTGGTAAGTGGACACGACTATTCTTTTGACGCCGTATTTTTTGTGCAGGGGATTGAGGGCGACTACCATCTGGATAGTCGAACAATTGGGGTTGGCGATAATCTTGTCTTCCCGGGTCAGCGCGTCGGCATTGAGCTCGGGAACGATGAGTTTTTTGGTTGGGTCCATGCGCCAGGCAGAGGAGTTATCGATGACTGTGATGCCGGCTGCCGCGAATTTGGGTGCCCATTCGAGAGAGGTACTGCCGCCGGCCGAGAAGAGGGCTACGGCGGGTTTTGCTGCAATCGCATCGGTCATGCTGACGACCTTATATTTCTTTCCTTTGAATTCCACTTCTTTTCCGACGGATTTTTCGGATGCGACGGGAAGTAGCTCCGTTACGGGGAAATTCCTTTCTGCGAGGACTTGTAACATTTTGGTGCCTACCAGGCCGGTGGCGCCGACGACTGCAACTTTCATTGTTTGGTTTTTAATTTTGTGCGGGCCTGCGGCCAGCGTTAAAAAAAGAAGCCCCCCCGTAGCGGGAGGGCTCTTGATATGTTGTTTATACAAAACGATCAGAACCTATCCCGCATCGGGAAGACCTTCTTAATCTGCTTTGTATTTTTCATGATCTGCATTGCGGGGCAAATATAGAGACGAAGTTTTAATAATCCAAATTTACACTAATTTGATATCAAAGTTGACCAGATCGACGAACTGCCTGATCCTTGCATCGATATCGGCGCGGGTAATCTCTTTCAGCCTGGTGGGACCGAATTTCTCCACGCAGAAGGAGGCCATGGCAGACCCGACGATAACGGCCGTCTTCATATTTTCGAAGGAAATATCCTTAGTATGGGCCAAATGGCCGATAAAACCGCCGGCAAAAGTATCACCTGCGCCGGTGGGATCGAATACCTCCTCGAGCGGCAGGGCAGGCGCTACAAAGACCTGGTCTTCGTGGAAGAGGAGTGCCCCATGTTCGCCTTTCTTGATGATCAGGAAACGGGGGCCCATCTTCATGATGGCCCTGGCGGCCTTAACGAGGGAATGCTCGCCGCTGAGCTGGCGGGCTTCACTGTCGTTTACGGTCAATACATCCACCATTACCAGCAGCTCTTTCAACTCCGGCAAGGCGATATCCATCCAGAAATTCATGGTATCCATCGCGATCAGCCTGGGGCGCTGCTTCATTTGCCGGATCACGCTTATTTGTACGGCCGGGGCCAGGTTGCCGAGCATCAGGAACTCGCTGCCCTGATAGCTGTCAGGCACTACGGGTTTAAAATCGCCCAGTACGTTCAGGTCTGTCACCAGCGTATCGCGGGTATTCATATCCATGTGGTACTTTCCGCTCCAGAAAAATGATTTCTTATCCTTTACAATTTCTACCCCTTCCAGGTTGACCCCCCTTTTCTTCAGTTCGTCCATCTCTTCTTTGGCGAAGTCATAACCGACGATGGAGACCTGGTTGATAGGCCGGACGAAATTACTGGCGGCATATGCTACATAGGTAGCGGCGCCACCGACGATCCAGTCTGTTTTCCCGAACGGTGTTTCGATGGCGTCATAGGCCATGGACCCGACAACAATTAATGACATGAGGAGTGTTATTTTGGGCTGCAACCTACATAATTTCTGCTTAACTTGCATCACTAACACTCGTTAGTAGCATTGTTATGGCTAAAATTCAAGGCAAAAAGAACAGCACCAAAAAAGAAGTGATCATTGAAAAGGCCTCCAAGCTGTTCAGGGAAAAAGGGTTCGGGGCCGCCTCGATGCGGGATCTGGCGGAGCATGTGGGCGTGGAGGCTGCCAGCCTGTACAACCACATTCAGTCGAAGTCGGAGATCCTGCAAACCATCTGTTTTAAGGTAGCCAATGAATTTATGACCAATCTCGATACCCTCGAGACCAGCCCTCAGCCCATACTGAAAAAGATGGAGGCCATTATCCGGCTGCACATCCGTATGATGCTGGACCGCTATGAATTCGTCTATATTTCGGACCATGAATGGCGGCACCTGCCGGAGCCTTATCTTTCCAATTTTCTCAACCAGCGGCGAAACTACCGCAAAAGGCTGGGCGACATTATCGAGGAAGGCATTGCCAGGGGGGAAATAAAAGCCATCGATCCTTATACGGCGGTGCTGGTGATCCTGTCGGCCATCAGCGGAATAGATTCCTGGCAGCGGTCCCGGAAAACCACGAGCGCCGAGGCTCTCGAATCGAATATGGTAAAATACCTCATTGAGGGGTTAAAGAAATAAGATACCCGAGCCTCAAAAGAACCATTATGGCGAGTCATTTCAGAGCATTAACGATTGAAGATGTCCGGCGGGAAACGGCCGATTGCGTATCGGTAGCCTTTACCATTCCTGACGGCTTCCGGGAGGAATTCCGGTGGAGCCAGGGACAGAATATCACCCTCCGGACCAGGATCAACGGTGAAGAGATCCGCCGGTCGTATTCCATCTGCAGCAGCCCGTTGGATAACGAGCTACGGGTGGCAATCAAGAAGGTGCCGGGGGGCGTTTTTTCTACTTTTGCGAATGAACAGCTCCAAAAGGGGCATATCATAGACGTGCTGCCTCCCAGTGGCAAGTTCTATACGGAATTACTGCCCGAAAACCGCAAACGGTACCTGGCCTTTGCCGCGGGCAGTGGTATCACACCTATCCTGTCACTGATCAAAACAACGCTGGCCGTAGAGCCTGGCAGTCATTTCACGCTGGTGTACGGCAATCGCCACCGTTCCAGCATTCTTTTCAGGGAAGAGCTGGAAGGGCTGAAGAACCGATATATCGACCGGTTGTCTCTGCTACATATCCTTAGCCGGGAGCAAATGGATAACCCGCTGAACCAGGGACGCATCGATATCGGGAAATGCGGGGAACTTTGCCACCGGTTGATCGATCTGCGGATGGTGGACGAGGTCTTTCTTTGCGGACCTGAGGAGATGATCTTTATGCTGAAAGCCTGGCTGGAGCAACAGGGGGTCGAGGCGCGGAAGATACATTTTGAATTGTTCCATACTCTTGGGGGCGCAGGTGCAGCGGCGGGCGAGACAGGGGGCGGGAGATTACGCATTTTGCGTAATTTGAGCGCGGGAAGCGGCGGAGGCGGTGCAGCCACGGGGATCGGTGGAGCTGAGAAGATCAGCCGGGTAACAGTGCGGCTGGATGGCATCAGCCATGATTTCAATCTCCCTTATGACGGATCGTCGCTGCTGGATGCTGCGCTGATGGAAGGAGTGGATCTGCCCTTTGCCTGCAAAGGAGGCGTATGCTGTACCTGCCGGGCCAGGCTGGCAGAAGGCCAGGTGGAGATGGAAGTCAACTACGCGTTGGAGGCCGATGAACTGGCTGCGGGATTTATTCTGACCTGCCAGTCACATCCGCGCACGGACAGGGTGATCGTCGATTACGACTCGAAGTAAGGCGCAGACTAATCCCAGGTTTTTTCTCCTTTTTTCATTTTGTCAAGCGTACTTTGTAAGTCACCTTTTTCTGCATCAGGAGTTAGGCTTACCGCCTTTGTCTCCAGGGCTATAGCTTCGTCCTTTTTGCCGAGCTTGTAGAGAATATTCGCGTAAGTGTCCATGAACGCCGGGTCGCCGGTCTTCAGGCCTTTGCTCCAGTCCAGGATATCTGAAACGCAGGTCATGTCGGGGCAGCCCTGGAAAACAGCCCAGGCAATAGAATTAAGATCGCCAATACTCATATGGTCGCTATATGTCTTCATATACGCGACCATAACCTTCTCGAAGTCAGGCCAGTCTTTCTTTGCGCGATAATAATTGACCTTGATGCGGGCCGTCATTTCATCCGCCTGAGCAGGCAATTTCCCGGCTATTGTGGCGTGGACTTTTTTCCAGTTGGGCTGCTGGTCAGCGCCCGTGCTCATATTGAGCGCATCCGAGACGAAAATCGATCTTATTTTAGCCTCTGCCACGCCATCGCCCATTATCTTGTCTATTTCTGTCCCATGATTGGCGAACAGATCAAAATAAGGGTCCGTGATCTTGCTGGTACAGGCATCGGCGAGCATCAGCGCATTGCGATTCATCAGATCGGTCTGAGTAGCCAGGTATGCAGTGGCTACCAGCCTGGTGTTCTTCCCATCATATACCTGGTCGCACTCGAGCGCCAGCCGGCGAAGGAAAGCAGAATCGCGGCGGCTATGCTGGTATTGGTCCAACAGGGTATAATATTGAGCGGTGGTGTCGAAAGCGGCTGCCAGCGCGGTGATGAATTTGTCGGTCTTTTGGGCTCCTACCATCCGGTGCAAGGGACTTCCGTCGGGTGTAAAAATGAGATAGGTCGGGTAAGCCCGCACGCCGTATTTGGTCGCGATGTCATGGCCGTCGGCATACCAGGCCCTGACGATGTCGTTGTCGGCCTTTGTAGTGTCGAGCTGTACGCTGACACTGATGAATTTATCGTTGAAATAATCTCCGGATTCTTTCTGAGGGAAGACCTGGGTAGCCATGTATCTGCAGGGACCGCACCATGTCGTATAACAATCCATGAAGATATACTTGTTTTCAGCTTTGGCCTTGGCCCGGATGGCGGTCCAGCTCAGGCTGTCTTCGAAATGCACGCCCTGGGCACAGGCCAGGAAAGGGAGCAGCGGCAGTAAGAGGAGTAACTTTTTCATGTCGATAAGCTTTATAATGTGCAATGATTCATCCTGTAAAGTACCATAGGGATGGAAATGATTGACCGGTAATGATGTAAAAAAGATTAGAGATAAGCAATTCTGTGAGAAACCGGACAATGATCATCAGGATTGCGCAGGCGATAGTATAAGGAACCCGTTGGTCATCCGGCATGGATTTCAGTGCCGGGAGGCCGAGATAGAATAAATATACGCCAAAAAGGCTTATAACGGCCAGTTTAGCAACAGGAGGGTAGAGGTAAAAAAATCCGCTGACCCAGACGGCGGTATAGGAATAGGCTACAAGTTGGGAAGAACGGCCGAGATCCCTGGTGGCATGGAAGGCCGGCGCGAGCACGTTGACGATAAAGATGCTGCTGAAGTAAACGATCAGGGAGCTGACGAAACTGTCAAGGCCCATGAATAATCCCCAGGAAATCCCCCCTATCCTGACTACCACTGCGTCGATGCCGACCAGACTATAACCGATAAAGCAGGCAATAGCGGGTATAAGAGCCATAGGAATGACATAACCCAGCAGCAGGGACCGTGGGGTGGCTGCTTCCTTGCTGATGACACGCCATTCCGATACCGGGGATGTCAGAATGTTTTTGGCCCTGGAGAGAAAGGACATATAATTAGTTGCTATTAAAGATAGAGGTTCCTGCCGGGCCAATAAAAAAATTAGCGGCCGGCCCTGAGGGGACCGGCCGCTGCGGAAAGTATATCGTGCCTTGCGGGAACACTGTCGCGAATGTCTTCAACGAGTAAATTAAAGTGTT
>PMUF01000549.1 GCA_003167015.1 Chitinophagaceae bacterium
CCGATGGCCTCGACCAGAAGATCGTACAGCGCAGGGACGGCACAGCCGTTTACATGACGCAGGATATCGGTCTGGCGGTTCGCAAATACGAAGAGTTTCGGTCGGACCTCAGCATTTATGTCGTCGGCGATGAACAGAATTATCATTTCAAGGTATTGAAGCTGATCTGCCAGAAGCTGGGCCTGCCTTCTGCCGATGGCATCTTTCACCTGAGCTATGGCATGGTCGAGCTGCCGACAGGCCGGATGAAGACGCGCGAAGGCACCGTTGTCGATGCCGATGAGATCCTGGACGAAATGCACCTTGAGGCCGAGCGGAAGACCATCGAACAGGGCAAGACCGAAGGATTTACTTCGTATGAGCTGCAAACGTTGTATGAAACGATAGGGTTGGGCGGGTTGAAGTTCTTCCTGTTACGCGTGGACCCGAAGAAAAAAATGCTGTTCAATCCCGAAGAATCCATCGACCTGCACGGGTATACCGCTACCTTTATCCAGTATGCTTATGCGCGGATCCGAAGCATTTTCCGGAAGGAGGGCGCGGCGGCGGGGGGTGCTCCTGTGGCTACGGATCTGCTGCCCCTGGAAAAGGCCTTACTGGTCGCGCTTGAAAAATATTCCACCGTCATCGAACAGGCAGGCGCTGACATGAGCCCTTCGCTCATTGCGACTTATGCCTTTCAGCTGGCACAGGCTTTCAATTCTTTCTACAATGTGCATTCGGTCTCTAATGCAGAGACGCCGGAGAAAAAGGCGTTGCGTCTGCAATTGGCTCAGCTGACAGCTATCGTCCTGAAATCGGCGATGGGATTGCTGGGTATCCGGATGCCGGAGAGAATGTAAGGCCGATTCTATTTGGTCCAATTGTCTATCTCGAGTCCTTTGACTCGCTTAAAATGATCGGTATTATTGGTGATAAGCTGAAGGTCATTTGCAATCGCAATACCCGCAATTAAAGTGTCGGTATGCCCGATTTCACGACCTTTCTTACGGAGGTCGGCATAAATTTCTGCGGCAGTCTTTGCCGTTCGCATGGTCATCGGGAAAACCTTGTTCAATTCAACAAATTCGGTAAATTTCTTTAATTGCTTTTTAGCATCCTTATACAGAAGTCCATTCAAAATCTCGTAATAAGTAATGATGCTAAAGTTTATAAGCCCGTACTCTTCAAGGTGTTCAGTGACTTTTGACGTTACTTTTGAATTGCCTCTTAAAAATTCAGAAAGAATATCAGTATCAAGCAGAGAAGGTTTCATTCAGGATAGGTATCATTTTAACGCCGATAAAACTTTACAGGTCAACGTTTCGGTCAAATAGTTTGCTCCTGGCGCTTTTTGTTTCTTGAACAAAATCAGCATAATCTTTCGCCGACATATCGCTAAAAGCCCCACTATATGACAAAATCTTCTTTTTCAAGCTGGCAGATTTCCTGTTTTTTGGATTTAACGAGTGGACAAATTGATAAAGCTCTTCCAACCTGCCAACTGGTATGTCCTTGAGTTCTTTCAATATAGTATTATATGTCAACATGATGATATGCTAATTAAGCAAATATAAGAAAAAGCCCCGGGTCTGGCAACAGGCTTTATTTCAGTACCACTGCCCCCAGCGGCGGTAAATGCACGATAATCTCATATTTGTCCTCGCCCACGTCGACCAGCCGCACCGGTACCGTCGGATTATTGGTGTCTCCCGTTCCCCAGTATTTCCGGTCATCGCTGTTGAAGACTTCCTGCCAGGCGGTTTTTCCCGACGCATAGACCTTCCAGTCCCGGCGCACCACCGGGGTCAGATTGAGGATCACCAGCAGGTCAGCGGCCGAGTCCTTGCCCTTGCGGCGATAGACGATGACGCTCTCGTTCCGGTGCTGCAAATCCACCCACTCGAAGCCATAAATGTTGAACTGGTTCTCATATAAGGCCCCCTCACTGCGCAACAGCCCGTTCAAATCGCGGACACAGTCTTTCAGCAGCCGGTGGCTGTCATACTGCAACAGGCCCCAGGGGAGCTCGGTCTTGTAGTTCCATTCCGATGTCGCCCCGAACTCGTTGCCCATGAACAGCAGCTTGCCGCCCGGATGCGTCATCATATAGGTGTACAACAACCGGAGGTTAGCGAATTTCTGCCAGTCATCCCCCGGCATCTTGTAAAGCATAGGCGATTTTCCATGGACGACCTCGTCATGGCTCAGTGGAAGGACGAAGTTTTCATCATAGTAATACACCATGCTGAAGGTGAACTTATCCTGGTGATCCCGCCGGTAGACAGGGTCCAGCTTAAAGAAATTCAGCGTATCGTGCATCCAGCCCATCATCCATTTCATGCCGAAACCCAGTCCGCCTGCAAAGGTAGGCCGGCTCACGCCGGGCCAGTCTGTCGCCTCTTCGGCAATGGTCTGCACATCGGGGAAATCCCGGTATACCATCTCGTTGAGGTTCTTGATAAAGGCAATCGCCTCCAGGTTGCCATCGCCGCCGTGCTCATTTGGCTCCCACTCTCCTTCCTTCCGCGAATAGTTCAGCTTGAGCATCGAGCTGACCGCATCTACGCGCAGCCCGTCGATATGATAACGGTCCAGCCAATATCGTGCATTGCTCGTCAGAAAGGATTTGACCTCGCCCCGCCGATAATTGAAGATATAGCTGTTCCAGTCCGGATGAAAGCCCTTACGCATATCAGCATATTCATATGTGTTGGCGCCGTCGAAAAGATACAGCCCGTGATAGTCATAAGGAAAATGAGACGGCACCCAATCGAGGATCACCCCGATGCCTGCCGCGTGAAAAGCCCCGACCAGGGCCATAAATCCCTGCGGGTCGCCGAATCGTGAGGTGGGAGCATAATAGCCTGTGCCCTGGTAACCCCAGCTGCCGTCGAACGGGTGTTCCATCACGGGCATCAGTTCCACATGCGTAAAACCCATCTCTTTCACATAGGGCACCAGCAGCTCACACATCTGAGCATAGGTGTTATACGATTCTTCATCGTTCTTGTCGGGGCGCATCCAGCTGGCCAGATGTACCTCGTAGACACTCCAGGGAGCTTCCAGCGAGTTATGCGCTTTCCGACTCCCCATCCATTCCTTGTCCTTCCAGTCATAGTCCAGTTCCCAGGTGATAGAGGCCGTCTGGGGGCGCATCTCCCAGAAATAGGCATAAGGATCACCCTTGTCCAGCGTGCCGCCCTTATAACCCCTGATATGATATTTGTACACTTCCCCCGTCTTGAAATGAGGAATAAAGCCTTCCCAGATGCCGCTGCGGTCCAGCCGGACGAACAGCGGGTGCGTATCCGGCGCCCAGCTGTTGAAATTACCGATGACGGACACCGCCGTGGCGTTGGGCGCCCAAACCGCAAAATAATAGCCCTCCGCCCCTAACACCGTGGCACGGTGCGACCCCAGCAGCTCGTATATACTATAGTGAGTACCTTCCTGAAAATTTCGGATATCCTCATCCGTAAACAGAGAATAATTCCAGACGGGCTTTGTCGAATCGACGAAATGGACCTCTTCATATTTCTGACCGGTAGTTGTTCCCACGATAATTTTTTTTATTCTTTTTATGCAAAAAGAGCGCCGTTGCATCTGTCAGGAATACATACAACATATATGACAGACCCTTGTCTTTAACGTAAATTTAAGGGTTAGGTTTTGCATATTCCTTTTTTAAAAAATAATTTGCTGCACGCCTAATACCTGCCAAAACCTTCTATGACTAAACTGACCTGCCTTTTCCTACTAAGCTTCCTAATCTTTACGGCCGCCAGGGCCCAGATCAGTATCAGCGGAAAGATCGCAGATACGGCCGAGAAAAAGGCACTCCCTAATAGTAATGTCCTATTGTTACGCCAGTCTGATTCCATCCTGGTAAAGTTTACCCGCGCGACGGGATCGGGCGAATTCCGGTTCAGCGGGATCCTCAAAGGTAAATATCTGCTGCTCGTCACCTATCCTGCTTATGCCGACTACGTGGATGAGCTGGAAGTAAAGGATTCGATCACCCCCATTATTCTGCCGCCCATCAGCCTCGAGCTGAAAAGCAAGTTGCTGGAAACGGTGGTCGTCAACGGCAGCAAGGGTTCCATGCGCATCAAAGGGGATACGACGGAATTCAATGCCGACAGCTTCAAAACTGCACAGGGCGCTACCGTGGAAGACCTGCTGAAAAAACTGCCCGGTATCCAGGTCGATCGTAACGGCCAGATCACGGCCCAGGGTGAAACCGTCAAAAAGGTGCTGGTCGATGGTGAAGAGTTCTTCGGGGACGACCCTACCCTGGTGACCAAAAACCTAAGCGCTGATATGGTGGATAAAGTGCAGGTATATGATAAGAAAAGTGATCAGGCCACCTTCACCGGCATCGACGACGGTCAGCGCGAAAAGACGATCAACCTCAAGTTAAAAAACAGCAAGAAGAACGGCTATTTCGGCCGGCTGACAGCCGGCGGCGGTACCGACGGCTATTTTGACGAAGAGCTGATGGCGAATTATTTCAGACAAAAGGAAAAGCTGGCTGCTTACGGCATTCTCTCCAACACCGGCAAGACCGGTCTGAACTGGCAGGACAGGGATACCTACGGACAAAGTTTTGCCAGCAACCTGGATATAGATCAGAATACCGGCTCCATTTCTTATACCGGTCCGGCCAATGACGACCTGGATAGCTGGAACGGGCAATATTCGGGTCAGGGCTACCCGACCGTCAAAACCGGCGGTCTCCATTTCAATAACAAATGGGATAATGATCTGCAGTCGCTCAACGGCAACTACAAGTACATGAACCTGTCCATCAATGGCAACAGCGCCACCAATTCGCAAGTCATCCTGCCCGATACCTTCTATTATAATAACTCGACACAAAAATTCAACCGCCAGATCATCCGCCACAGCGTCAACGGCGTCTATGACCTGACGATCGATTCTACCTCTTCGATCAAGCTGCAGGCCGATGGCGGCACGGATCACAAGATCGACAATGAATCCGACTATTCGGAAGCCCTCGGCAGCGACAGCAGCCTCGTCAACCAGAATACGCATACCATCAGCACCGCGGGCGATAACCGCGCCGTCAACAGCAACCTGCTGTGGCGAAAAAAGCTGGGTATACCGGGGCGTACGCTGTCGTTTAATATCCGTGAAAATTACAGCGACCAGACCTCTTCGGGCTATCTGTATTCGAATACGGAATTTTACACCGCCGGGCTGCCCACCCAGGATTCGCTGATCAATCAGTACAAAAACTACCTCACGAAAAATATCCTGGTCGAGTCCAAGCTGCTCTTTACCCAGCCCATAGGGAAGGGCGCCTTCCTGGGCATCGATTATGGTGTCGGCATCAACAATACCCATTCTGACCGCAGCTCTTATAACAAATCCGGCGATGGCAAATACGACGCGCTGGATTCCGTTTACAGCAACAATTATCAATACAATATCTTCACGCAGCGGGGCGGTCTGTCCTATACGCTGATCCGGAAGAAATTCCGGTTCACCGCTGCCAACGATGTCGCCTTTGCCGGTTACCGGCAGCATGACGTGGTGGCGGATACGTCGTCGCATCGCAATTTTGTCAACTGGTACCCCAATGCCGGCATCCAGTTTACCCCCTCGGCCGGGGAACGGATAGGATTCAACTACTTTGGCAATACGACTCCACCGACGCTCCAGCAATTGCAGCCCATCGCCAACAATGAAAATCCGCTGAACGTCGTGGTAGGCAACCCGGGGCTAAAGCCGCAATTCGCCAATAATTTCCGTTTGGGTTTTAATAACTATAAAGTATTCACCGACGAAAACATCTATGCCCGCGTGACTTATTCTTTCACGCTCAATTCCATCAGCAGTGCGCTGACGGTGGATGACACCACGGGCAAGCAAACGACCCAATCCGTCAATGTCCACGGCAACTATTCCTATGGGATCAATGGCGGTTACAATTTTAAAATCAAAGGACCGGATTTCCATCTGGGTTTCGGCGGATCGGCACAACAAAACAATAATGTCACGATTGTCGACAATATCACTAATGCGACCCGTTCCGGCACCTATGGCCTCGAATTTAGTTTCTGGAAGTTCAAGGAAAAGAAGTACGAGTTCGACATGAACGCCAATGTCAACTATACAACAAGCAAGTCCAGCGATGACCCGACACTGACCACCAATTATTTCACGTACGAGATCCAACCCGGCGCGGACGTCTTTCTGCCGCTCCACATGCAGATCCATGCCGACGGCGATTTTAATATCCGCCAGAAGACGCCGGTATTCACGACGAATAACGATGTTTTTATCATCAATGCCTGGATCGGCAAGAAACTGCTGAAGAATGACCAGTTGATGCTGAAGGCTGCGGTCAATGACCTGCTCGATCAGAACAACGGATTCAGCCGGAATGTCAGCAGCAGCATTATTACCCAGAATACCTATAGCACGATCAAACGATATTTCATGTTCTCCGTGGTCTGGAATTTCACCAAAGCCGGTATTCCTGCTCCGCGACACGACTGAAAAAAACACGCAAACAGAGCCTTATGACAAAAGTCTTTTTGTTCACCTTATTGCTGCTGACCGCTGCCTGGCACGCCGACGCGCAGAACATCTTCCTTTCGCAGGGGAAGATAGAATTTGAAAGAAAGGTCAACCAATACGCACAGACGGAAGCCACTGCCGATCCTGACAACGATTCCTGGACGGAATTCCGAAAAAAACTGCAAGGCAACCAGTTCAAGACAGATTATTTCGATCTGCTGTTCACCCGTGACAAGACGCTGTACCATCCGGGACGGGAGAGTTCCGACAAAGTCACGCAAATGTTTTTCCAGCCGCCTGCCCAGGATAATGTCGTATATACGGATCTGAACAATGCAAAAAGCATCAGCCAGAAAAGAGTGTTCGATCAGCTTTTCCTCGTACAGGATTCGACCCGTCAGATCAAATGGAAAATCACGGATGAAACC
>PMUF01000654.1 GCA_003167015.1 Chitinophagaceae bacterium
CACTGGCACCCCAATGCCGACGAGTGGCAGTATGTAATGAGCGGCAAAGGCAACCTGAGCATTTTTGGTTCCCATGGACGCGTAAAAACAATGCCCTATAGCAAAGGAATGGTCGCATTCGTTAAACAGGGTTATGGTCACTATATCGAGAACACCGGTACCGAAACGTTAAAGCTGATCATCCTTTTCAACAGCCCGGTGTACCAGGAACTATCACTCAATGACTGGTTGAATTCAAACCCACCTCAGTTGATTGCAGACCATTTTGGTATGTCATTGAGCCAGGCGTCATCCCTGATCAATCACCAAAAAGGCATTTTTTAGCGCTATTGGCGCGATGAACCGCCGACAAACCTGTTATTTTTTATATTGACGTGATGGCAAGCCGTTAGCGCGATAGCTCCGACGGTCTTGCTTGCGTCAGGAATACCCCGATCAGTCTGGAACCAGGGCACTTGTGTGATGCTGTTACCGGAGAAGACCAGCCCGTCAACAGACCGGGCTGTCAGAACGGCCGGGGTATAACAAATGAACCGGTTGCCGGTGATGCGGATGTTGGAATGCACGGGGCGCGAGAGTTGATGATTTTCAGGTGCTATAGTAATGACGTAATTGGCGGGGAGCAGATTATGACCGCACTCGCTGAATAGGTTGTGACGGATGGTCAGGTCATGGACCTGGCCGGACTCAAACCAACTGAGGCCATCATCGGCGACCAGGATGGCGGACATGCCGAGACGACTGAAGGTATTGTACTCGATGACTGCTTTGCGCCGGGTAGTGATGAGGAAGCCCCGGGTTTCGGTGCCGGTTACATCACAATGGCGGATACTGACCCGGGGTGTCCAGGTAATGTTCTCTATTACATCTGTCAGCCGGACTTCCCCCGGAACCGGCCGGGTAAAGGTGACGAGAATCTCCCTTGGGGACATCCATCCGGCGGTTTTGACAACAGCATATCGATATATTGAGAGGGTGTTTGGCTGAACGAAGGCGACAGAGTCGCCGGGGTGGTAGACCATAAAGCCATAGGTCTGCGGGTGCATGAACCGTAAGATCAACTGATTAACCGAAGGTTTGCCGATAATCCTGAGGTGTACGCCATGTACGTTTACGGCGTCGTCATGCAGACCATCGAAGCGGCAACTATCGACCGATACGCGGCCTTTACAGCAGGAGAAGTGCATTCCATCCGCAAAAGAGGCGATCATCCGGCCGCTGCCGGGTGCGGGTTCGATGCGCACTTTGTCCATAGAGATATTCTCCGAGCATTGGGCCACGATACCCAAGCCGTGCATATAGTGCATGCTTACATTTTCCCACCGGATATTTTTACTATCGACCAGGAAAGCGCCGACTTCATCGCGCACGGGGTCCCGGACGGTGAATACGCTGCCGGCGGGAAACCGGGAACGATCATAGGTCCCGGAGAAGTGCAGCATGCCGGGCGCGGGTTCGGTTATCACCGACCGGAGCAGACTGTTATATTCGTCATTGGCGTAAACAAAGGCATGGGTAGTATCGACCCGGATACAGAAATGGTCCTGTGCTATCCAACCTTCTCCATACCAGGTGAGCCGGCCACTGTCGAGGCGATGCCAGGAATCGGGATGGACCCGGACGTCGATAGCGGTGTCAGAAGCACGGGTTATCGTGAATTCGGACATGGTGGGGCGGGCGAAATCTTCGGCGAGGTTCCTCAGGGTGAAACCATCACAATGATCTACGACTATCGTGGTCATCTTCCCATGAAAGACCAAAAGGCTGCCGTCGCCTTCTATCCGGAGGTTTCGGATGTCTTCGAATAAAAGTCCGATGGTTTTGACTTTCGACGGGCATTCCGTTTCGGAACTCGTATTGCTGATGAAGTATGTCTTTTTAACAGCACTATCCGGATAGAGGTCATATCTGCCGTGGGGGATGACAAGCACGGGGTTTGTTAATCGCTTGCAGGCATCGATCGCGCGGTGAAAGGCCGCGGTCGCATCCTTTCGGCTGTCAGGCTCCGCTCCGAACCGGGTGACAAGGACCTCCGTTTGTGGCGGCGCCTCAGCAAAGAGGAGCGCCGGATGGACAATCGTCCGGGCGGGCGTGAATGTTCGGGCGGTTATAAGAAGGATGACTACAAAAGCGATCAAATGTTTCATGGCGGGAAAGATAGGAAAACCGGAGTGAAAAATATTTGTGACGAAACTTTGCCAATTCAAAAATGAATTTTACTTTTATGTTATATCAGACCAGACCAGACTAGTAAATCAACACAAAACTAACGGTTATGCTTGCAAAAATTCTCTTTAGGATGTGCCTCCTGGGCTTTGTCGCAGGGGGCTTTGTCATTCTCCCCGGCGCAGCTTCAGCGCAAACTTCACGGGAGGTCACAGGGCGGGTGACGGATTTCACAGGCGGTTCGCTGGGCGGGGTGAGTGTAGGGATCAAGGGATCGAAGCGGGGAGCGACTACAGACTCGACCGGGTATTTTTCTCTTCGTGTTCCGGCGGGGGATGTCACGCTGACTTTTTCCATTATTGGTTTCCAGGACAAACAAGTGCCGCTGAACGGCGCATCCCAGATCAAGGTCTCGTTGGATGGAGGTCACAAGGACCTGGGGGAAGTGGTGGTGATCGGTTATGGAACCCGGAAGAAGGTGAACCTCACCGGGGCGGTCAGTGATATCTCGGGCGCCGAGATCGCCAAATCGCCGGTGGCCAACATTTCCAATGCACTCGGCGGATCGATGCCGGGATTGATCGTCAACACGCGGAGCGGAGAGCCTGGTGCGGACGATGCATCATTTTTTATCCGGGGGTTGGGAACGCTGGGGAATACGGCTCCGTTGATTGTAATCGATGGTATCCCGGACCGCCAGGGCGGTTTCGGCCGGCTCGATCCGAATGACATAGAGTCCTTTACGGTACTTAAAGACGCCACGGGTGCTATTTACGGGGCCCGTGCGGCGAATGGCGTCGTACTGATCACCACCAAGCGCGGGATCTCCGGAAAGTCGGAACTGTCCCTTACGGCCAACGGTTCCGTGACCCAGCCGACGCGGGTGCCGAAGATGCTGGATTCACATGACTATGCGGAATCGGTGAACGAATACGACAACCTGATAGGTCAACAGCCTACCTATACGACGGAGCAATTACAAAAATACCAGGATGGGTCCGACCCCCTGGGCTATCCCAATACCAATTGGTGGAAGACGGTGATGGCGCCCTGGTCCTTCCAAAACAACGATGTCGTGTCTTTAAGAGGCGGAACGGATAAGGTTAAATATTATCTGTCCGGTCAGTACCTGTATCAGAACAGCATATACAGGGGAGGCTCTGATTATTATACAAACAAAAATGCCCGTGCCAACGTGGATATTCAGGCGACGCCGAGCCTGCGCGTCGGACTGGACGCCATGTACCGGAATGAATTCAGGTTAAATGAAGGGCCTCAATATGGCACTGCCGGAGATATCTTTCAGGAATTATGGAGTGCTTACCCTTACCTGGTGCCGCGTTATCCGAATGGTGATGTAGGCGTAGGGATTGGCGGGGGACCGCAGAACAGCATGGTATATGTGTTGAACGGAGATCTTGGGAATACGACGACCAGCTATGACTTTTTACAGACGAAGACCTCGCTGAACTGGAACCTGGACAGGGTTACGCCGGGTTTGCATCTTGACGGGTATTATGCCTACGACCTCTTCTTTTATAATTATGCGGGCTTCAATGCGCAACCGCCGCCCGCCTATAGCTATGACGAGACGACGCAAACTTATACGGAAGTGACGTCATCGATCCCGCCGAACCTGAATGACTCGACGGCGAAGACGGTGGATCAACTGGTGAACGTCAAGCTTGGCTGGGAGCGTAAGATCGGCCGCAGCTCGCTGGAAGCGTTCGCGGCCTATGAAGTGTCGCGGGAGACTTATACGGGACTTTCCGCCTACAGAACCGGTTTCCTGAGCAACAACGTGCAGCAGCTGTTCGCCGGAAGCACGATCGGAGAGTCGAACAATTCCGGGGAGTTACAAACGGCAAGACAAAACTATATCGGGCGTGTTTCCTACAATTTCGATGATCGTTACCTGGTGGACGTGAACATGCGTGAAGACGGCTCGCCGAATTTTCCTGTGGGCAGGCAGTATGGGTTTTTCCCGGCGGTGTCAGGCGCCTGGCGTATATCGAATGAGTCCTTTTTCAAATCCAATCTCATTGATGAACTGAAGGTCCGTGGGAGCTGGGGGCAGACGGGGAACGATGCCGTGAGCCCTTTCCAGTACATCCAGACCTATCAGCTGCAGGCGGGACAGATCTCCCAATACCTGGCGGCAGGGTATTTTTATGGTGCGACTCCGGGCCAGGTGCCGGGATTCGTACTGGGACCGACACCGAATATCAACATTACCTGGGAGACGGCTACGACCACGGACCTGGGATTGGATATGAGATTATTGAAAAACCTGACCTTCGATCTGGATGTGTTTCGCAGCATGCGGACGCACATCCTGGTGCCACCGAATGAGGTCGTGCCGGAATATACGGGTTTGACGCTTCCGGACGAGAACCTGGGAAAAGTGCTGAACAAGGGG
This sequence comes from Chitinophagaceae bacterium, assembly GCA_003167015.1. Classification (GTDB taxonomy): domain Bacteria; phylum Bacteroidota; class Bacteroidia; order Chitinophagales; family Chitinophagaceae; genus Puia. Next base: position 4,586 of record PMUF01000654.1, read on the forward strand.
ATCGAGTTTTCGCTGGGCTGGAGAAAGAGCCAGAACAGGGACTTCTCCTATTTCATCAATGGCAATTTTACGTTTGCCGTCAACAAGGTCGTCTATGAAGCAGAGCCGGCCTCGGTACCCTCGTATCAACGGATGACAGGCCACCCTATCGGTTCCTTCCTGCTGTACCAGGCCCAGGGCCTATACCAGGACACGGCAACGGTCGACAAGACGCCGCACCCCGTCGGGTCGGGCGCCGGCGATATCCGGTACAAGGACGTCAATGGGGACGGGGTGATCAACGGACTCGATGAAGTAAGGACCAATAAATCTGCTACGCCGGAGATCATGTATGGTTTTACCTTCGGCGGGCGGTATAAGAGCCTCGATGCAACGATCTTTTTCCAGGGACAAGCGGCAGCCCAGGCGTTGCTGCAACCCGGCGGATTAAATATGGCGCAGCAATTCTATAATGGCCGTTGGCTGCAGCCGGGCGACAACAAATACCCAAGGACGTTCAATGGTCCGACCAATGCCACCTACGGTTCGAATACTTATCAATCGACCTTCTGGCTGCTGAATGACGGATTCCTGCGGCTAAAGAATGTAGAGATCGGGTACAATCTCAATAGCGCGGCCTGGATGAAAGGCGCGAAGATATCCTCGGCACGGATCTACATCAGCGGGAATAACCTTTTCTCCATCGATAAATGGGGACCATCGTTCGATCCCGAGGCGCCGCCGACGGCGTCCTCACCAGGACAGGTGGCATCCACCAGCGGCCGGTATTACCCTCAGCAGCGGGTATTGAACCTGGGGTTAAACGTCCATTTTTAATTCAGCCACCATTAAAAGAAAATTTTCATGAAAAAGATATATATCATACTCGGGCTGGCGATGATGCTAAGCGGGTTATCATGTAAAAGGGTATTAGACCTGCAACCGACGAATTCCTTTTCCACGAACGCGGTGTGGACCAGTCCGGCGCTGGTCCAGGTGTTCGTCAACGAGATCTATGCCGAAGCCGTCTTTGGGTTCAAGGATGCGGGATTTGGCTGGGGCTCTCAAACGGACGAGCTGTTCAGTAATTTCAACTGGTGTAATGAGAACCAGTACGTTCAGGGTCAGGCTACGCCGGACAACCAGAGCAGTTCATTCCCGTTGAACTACAGCTCTACGATCAATTTCTGGCCGACGTTATACAGCACCATCCAGAAGACCAATACGTATTTTCAGAACATCGGCCTGCTGGATACGGTGGGCAATGGCGCACAGATCACTTCGATGACCGCCCAGGTGTATTTTCTCAGGGCGCTTTGCTATTTCGAACTGCTGAAGCGTTTTGGCGGGGTCCCGTTGATCACGCAGGTCTATACGACGAATGATAATACATTCAATGCGACGAGGGCTTCCTGGGATTCTACGGAATCATTCATCCTGGCGGATATCGCGGCTGCGTTGCCGGGTCTTCAGGCGACAGCGGCTTCAGGGCAGGAAGGCACGGCGACGATCGGAGCGGCGTTGGCGCTGAAGTCCAGGTTGCTGTTGTATGCGGCCAGCCCCGAATATAATACGTCCAATGATATGAGCCTGTGGCAGGATGCGGCGGATGCCGCCCTGGCGGTGATCAATCTGAATCAATATTCGCTGTACGGAACGTCTACGACGTATGGTTCAATATTTACAGATTTTTTCAACTCCGAAGTGATATTCGCACGAGTGTACGGGGATGTCTACGACGACCGGTATAACACGGTGTACCGGGACCTGAGTCCGAATGGGTATAACGGGTATAGCGCATACAACGTACTGGAGCAGATGGTAGACGCCTTTCAGATGAACGATGGCACGGCATTCAGCTGGAGCAACCCCACGGAGGCGGCCAATCCTTACCAGAACAGGGATCCCCGGTTCTATGCGGACATCCTGTTCAACGGAGCATCGTTCCAGGGGCGGGCGGCGCAGTTCTGGCTGGGCGGTCTGGACTCCAAGCTGAGTTCGTTATCGCCGTGGAATGCCTCGAAGACGGGGTATACGATCCTGAAGATGGTCGATTCGACGTACAATTTCAACATCCAGCCTTATAGTGCGGCGCAATGGATTGTCTTTCGGCTGTCGGAAATATATCTCAACTATGCCGAGGCGGAGGCCGAGCTCGGGCAGACGGGCACTGCTTTGACTTACCTGAACCTGATCCGCGCACGAGCCGGCATGCCGAATGTGACGTCAGGCGGCGGAGCTGACCTGATCGCGAAGATCCAGCAGGAGCGGCGTATCGAACTGTGTTTCGAGGGGCACCGGTTTTTCGATCTTCGCCGCTGGGGTTTGGCCGAAACCGGTAACGGGGATGCGTTGGGGATCATCATTACTCCGACGAATGCAGGTGATACTGCCTTTACTTACCAGGTGGATACGGTGCAGACGCGGGTTTGGATGCCGAGCTTTTATTATTATCCTATACCGCGTTCGGAGATAGAAGCCGATCCCAGCCTGACACAGAACCCGAATTACAATTGATCGGGCGGTTTGCTTATCTTGAAGTATTTTGGGTAAAAATTCGAAGGGTGTATGAAGACGGTTTTCAGTGAAATAAAACAGCTTGCGGAGGTACCCTCCTATTCCAAGCATGACCGGCTTGTGCAGGGGATTATCAATGCGATCGATGAAAAGGTGCTGGTGACGGACGAAATGCTGCCATCGATCAATACGATGATCCGGGAGCTGAAGTTTTCCCGTGATACGGTAGTGAAGGGTTACCAGGAGCTCATCAACCGTGGATTGGTCGGATCTACCCGCGGAAGGGGGTACTATATCACCAATGGCAACACGGAGCAGACCCTTCAGGTCGCGCTCCTGATGTACAATATGGATACTTTCGAAGAACAGTTCTACCGAAATTTCCGGTCGGAGCTGGGGCCGAATGTGCACCTGAACGTATACTTCCACCACGGGAATATCGATATCTTCGAGACGATCCTGACGCAAATCAAAGGGAAATACGGGATGTTCGTCGTGGCGCCGATCCCGCATCCGCGGACCAGGGCGATGCTGGAGGCGATACCCCGCCACCGTTTCCTGATGGTGGACCGTTATGAGCCGCTGGATGGGGAATTCAATCATATCACCCAGGAGTTCGAAAAGGCTTCGTACAAGACTTTCATGGAGCTGGCGCCGGTGATCCGGCAATTCGACGAAATGATCTTTTACCACTCGGTGGATTCTCTCGATCCCAAGGAGATCCCGGTCGCTTTTAAGAAGTTCCTGAAAGATGCTAAAATAAAAGGGCGCCTTGTGCCGGAGTTTAAACCGGGGACCCTGGAAAAGGGGAAGGTATATTTTACATTGGACAACTTTGCCATGTTCGCCATGCTGAAAGAATGCAAGGCCAGGAAGCTCAAGCCGGGTAAGGATCTTGGCATCTTGTCCCATAACGACGAGCCTGCAAAGGAATTGATCGGCATCACCACCTACTCGGCGGACTTCTCATTGATGGGGAAAAAGGCCGGCCAGTTCGTGATGACGCGGGAGGCGGTGCAGGAAACGATGCCGATGGTTCTGTGGAGGAGGAATACATTGTAGGTGGCGAACCTGATTACGATAGGCAGTTTTCTTTTGTTTACGGTAATCATCGCTTTCGTGGCCTGGCGACAGTCGCGAAAGACGAAGGTGGATACGTTGAGCGGCTTGTTTCTCGCCGGCCGGAAGCTTGGCCCCCTGTTGGTGGGCGGCGGGTTGCTCTTTGCCAATATCAATACGGCGACCATTGTGGGAGAGAACGAGCTGGTGTATACCAACAATATGACGGTCATGGCCTGGGGCATTACATCGGTGCTTGCGATGCTGGTGGTCTCGGAATTCATTATGCCGATCTATCTCAGGACGGGTATCGCGACGACGCCGGATTATTTGTCGGCCCGGTATGACCGCGGGACGGGTAAATTAGTATCTATCATTTTCCTGGTCAGTTACGTCATCAATTTATTACCGACAGTATTGTATAGTGGCGCCGTAGCCTTCAGCGGGTTGTTCCACTTATCGGACAGGCTGGGGCTGGACTACTGGACGACGATATGGATCGTAGTATGGATCATGGGAGCGACGGGTTGTTTGTACAGCGTTCTTGGAGGATTGAAGGCGATCGCAGTATCGGATACGCTGCTCGGGATGGGCATATTCGCGGGCGGTATCCTGTTGCCATTTTTCGCGCTTCGGTACGTCGGTCACGGAAATATCCTTGCGGGTCTGCATACGGTGCTGGCCAGCCATACCGACCACCTGAACAGCATCGGCAAGGCTTCGGACGCCATCCCGTTGTCCACGCTATTTACCGGAATGATACTGGTCAACCTGTATTATTGGGGAACAGAGCAATACATCGTGCAGCAGGTGCTGGCCTCCCGGGACCTAAAGACCTGTCAGAAGGGTATTGCGGTGGCTTGTCTGGGGAAACTGGTGTCGCCGCTCCTTCTTAATATCCCCGGACTTATCGCGGTGCATGTATTCGTGCATCTGCACAATACGGCGGAGGTTTTTCCTGCTTTGTCGGCGCTGGTATCGCCCCCGTTCATCTCAGGATATATCGCGGCCATTATTTTTGGAGCAGGGCTGAGCACTTTTAATGCGGGTTTGAATAGCTCGAGCACCTTGTTCGTACTCAATATCTACCGACCCTGGCGCCGATCACGGGGCCTGGACAGCAGCGAAAGAGCTATGATACGGGTGGCGAAATGGTTTGAACTGGGGGTATGTTTTCTGGCGATGAGCATTGCGCCTTTCCTGGTCTTTGCGAGAAGCGGTTTTTATACCTATGTACAGACCGTCAACGGTTTTTTCAACGTGCCGATCTTTACGGTGATCTTTATCGGCATGGTCACGACAAGGGTGCCTCCGCTGGCTGCGAAGCTGGGCCTGATCTTCTTTATCACCTGCTATGGATTGAGCCAGACGGTCATCCATGTCCAAATGCATTTTCTGCATCTTTTGGCCATCCTGTTCGTGATAACTGCCGGCCTTATGCTGGCGATCGGCCGGTTATGGCCCATGAAGGAACCCTATCGGCAGCGAGTCAACAACAAAGTGGAATTGGCGCCCTGGAAGGACCGTCATCTCTATGCGATCTTGCTGCTTGCTGCGATGACGGCCATGTTCCTGCTGTTTTCACCGGTGGGACTTGCCAAATAGCTGATTTGAGTCAGGACAAGTCGAATGCCTTATATTTACAGAACAGAACAGACTAGTATATATGATGATGAGAGCATTATTTTGGGGGCTTGTCCTCTGGGTGGGGCCTGTGGCGGCGCAGTCGGGGCCAGTGGCGACTGAACGGGGGCCAGTGGCGGCTCAACAGGGGTCCGTGGCGGCTTCAGGGGACCGATGGAAACTATCGGCGGACGGAGGTATTTATTGGGCAGTGGGCGCGGGCGACGTTCACACCGATCACATCGAGATGGCCGGGAAGGGCATAGCGGCGATCGTTACCTATGGAACGGGAGCTTCAGGACGACTGCAGCTTTGGCAACAGCTTGTGTTCCCGGGGTTGAGGAAGATACCCAATGATACACGCGGGAGCTATACCCTGAAACTTTCAGATCACGTGGCGGATTCGATCTTAGTCGACAACCAGCCGATCGTCGAGACGCCGGTGTCGTTTTACATCCGGGGACTGCTGCGAAGTGTAAGCCGCACCCAGACCCCGCTGGTGATCCAACGGACGATCTTTCCCTCTGTCGATAAGCGGGCTTACCTGGAATCCTACATCCTTACGAATTCCGGGCCGGTAAAGCTGAGGATACATGTCCCGGTTATTACCGATGACAGCGTTACGGATGGAAAGAACCAGGTGGAAGGGCCCTTTGTCGTGAGTCGCCGGACGTACGAAGGCGGCGATGAGGTGCTTATGCCGGGCAACAGCATCTCCTTTTCTTATGTTATTTCGGTCCGTAAGCAAACGGAAAATGCCTACGCATTTTCAGCGGGGTACGAACTACAACGGCGGGTAGGGATGGTGAACGGTATCTTCGGTTCATTGGTATTGAAGACACCCAATGATACGATCGACCGGCTGTTCGCCTTTGCGAAACTGCGGGCGACGGAAAGCATTTACGATACCAAGGCGGGCCTGATGCATTCCCCGGGCGGCGGCCAGTATTATGCGGCCATCTGGGCGAACGACCAGGCAGAATATGCCAGCCCTTTTTTCCCGTTCCTCGGCAATGCGAGCGGGGTAGAAGCAGCAAAAAATACGTTTCGGTTATTCGGGTCCTATATGAATCCCGAGTATAAACCCATACCGAGTTCCATCGTTGCCGAAGGAGATTCGGTCTGGCAGGGTGCGGGAGACCGCGGCGACCAGGCTATGATTGCCTACGGGGCGTCCCGCTTTGCCCTGGCTTCCGGGGATACGATCGAGGCAAGGAGGCTTTGGCCGCTTATCGACTGGTGCCTTGCCTACCTTCGGCGCAGGGAGACCGGGGACGGAGTGATCGCCAGCGAATCAGACGAATTGGAAGGGAGATTTCCTGCGGGGAAGATCAATCTGTCGACAAACGTGCTGGCTTATGGAGGGTTCTTATACGCGTCCCATCTGGCGGCCTCATTGGGCGATCCGCAGGCGGCATCCCGCCTGGCTGCCGAGGCTGCGAGGCTTCGGGAACAGATCGGGCGATATTTCTCTGCCCGGGTAAGCGGCTATGACACCTACAGATATTACGACGGCAACACGGTCCTGCGATCATGGATCTCCATGCCACTGGTGATGGGCATTTTCGACAGGGCGCCGCAAACGATCAAGGCTTTGTTGTCACCCTGGCTATGGACACGGAACGGGATATTGACGGCAGCAGGGGACAGCACATTCTGGGATCGTTCCACCCTATATGCTTTCAGAGGCCTGTTCTATGCGGGGGCGACGGATACCTGTAACCGGTATTTTTCATACTATTCCCGAACGCGATTGCTGGGAGAGCATGTGCCCTATCCGGTGGAGGCATGGCCGGAAGGCGATCAACGTCAGTTGTCGGCAGAAAGCGCTTTATATTGCCGGGTAGTGACGGAAGGGCTTTTTGGGATCGATCCGCTGGGACTGGGGAAGTTTTCACTGATGCCCCGGTTGCCGGCAGGGTGGGCCTCGATGTCATTGGAGCATATGCAGGCTTTTGGCGGCGATTGGAGTATCGTCGTGCGTGGGCGGCACGTCCTGGTGACGAGATCCGGCAAGGTCGTGAAAGATGTCAGGTGGGATGGGCTGCGACCGATAGTCGTGGACGGCGCCGGTTTATTATCGGTTGCGAGTTTGACGGTGACTGCGCAAGGGGTCAGCTTTGGTTCTTCGGATACCGCCATGACACAGGCCTTTTATTGGGCGAAAGAGCAGGCGTTGCACTACAAGGGGGGGGCGGGTGATCCGGTGGGTCCCTGGTATGAGTCGGCCCTGCCGCCCAGGGATGCGTTTTGTATGCGGGACGTGTCGCATCAATCGGTCGGCGGAGCGATCCTGGGGCTGGATGCGGAGAACAAGAATATGCTGTCATTATTTGCCCGGAATATTTCCGTATCGAAGAATTGGTGTTCCTATTGGGAAATCAACAAGAAGGGTATTCCGGCGCCTGACGATTACAGGAGTGACAAGGAATTTTGGTATAACCTGGATGCCAATTTCGACGTGCTTTGGGCTACGTGGCGGCTGGCCGTGTGGACCGGTGATAACAGTTATATCGGGGCGCCCGTGTTCAAAAACTTCCAGGAAAAAACGGTGGGGCCCTATATCGACAGCTGGGTTTTGCAGGCCGACTCATTGCTCGCAAGGCCCGCACATCCGAATGCGCCCGTACCTTACAAGGACCAGGATGCGTTCGACCGGTGCCGGGGGCTGCCTTCCTATTCTGAGGGTATTCCCAACATGAAGGTGGGAGTCGACCTGGTGGCGGCGCTCTACCGGGGATTGATGACCTATGCGGATATTTTGCGGGAACGCGGCCGGGCTGCCGATGCCGAGATATATCAGCAGAAGGCGGAGCGTTATAGCATGCACCTGGAAGCCGACTGGTGGGACGATTCCCTTGGACGTTACCATACCTGGTACAGCAATGACGGCCGTTTTGGCTTAGGGGAAGGGGAGACGTTCCTGCTCTGGTTCGACGCACTGCATGATACGGCCAGGGCCCGGCGCACCATCGACCATCTGGCCTCCGTCAGATGGAACATGGAGAATACCTCCTACCTGCCTTTTCTATTTTACCGGGAGGGATATTGGGATACAGCCCGGCAAACGGTCCTGTACCTCTCTAATCCGCAGACGCCTCGCCGGGAATACCCGGAAGTAACATTTGGGGTCGTGCAGGCGGTAGTAATGGGATTGATGGGCGTGAATGTGCTGCCGGGAACCCGGACGGTGTCGACTTTTTATCGGCATTCAGGAGACGGCGACGCGTGGCTTGCGGATCTGCCGGTACTGGGGACGAAAATTTCGGTCAGGCATTTGGGATCGAAAAAGTCTGCGCTTTCCAATACAGGGTCAAAGGCGCTCGTCTGGCGGGCGGAGTTTTCGGGTATGCATACCAGGGCTGCTGTGGGGGGACGGACCATGCCGATGCGTCAACAGCGGGATAAGTGGGGACATGTGGTTTCTTATGTCGAGGCGCCGGTGGCTGCAGGCGGTCGGGCGGTTGTAGTGGTTAACTAAAGTTAACTTGTTCTTTTTGTTGAATTCTATATCTTGCAACTGGTATAGAATTATTCCTTAAACCTTTTTCGATGAAACTCAGCCAAATCCTACACTGCCTACTGGTATTCAACGCCTTGTTCCTGGCAGAGCAATCCTACTCGCAAAATCCCATCATTGTTGGAGGAACGGTAGCTACCTATCAGATTATTAGCCAGAGTAATATCCGCATTTCGGGTCTGCATATTAACAATCCCGTTTCAACCAATAACGGTGGCATCTGCCTGGAACTCGACAATTGCCGCAATGACACTATCACCGATTGTATACTGGGTCCTTCGTACGGCGTAGGTATTTATCTCAATAATTGTACAAATATTACCATTACTAATTGCAGGTTTATCGGCAATTCGGGTGGGGTATATGCCCTTAGCGGTGGTACTAACATCAAAGTCTTCAGCAACCAATTTTCCAATATGACAGGGGGAGCAGTTTCCCGGGGCCAGTTCGTCCAGTTCAATCAGGTTGCCGGACCCGGTGAAGAAATTGGTTTTAATTCGGGTGAAAATATTTTTGGGCCCAACAGTAACCCGGGGGACATGGTCAATCTTTGGGCATCGAGTGGAGATCTTGCCAGCCCTTTAATGGTTGTTGGTAATCAATTCCGGGGCCACGGTTCTATCGCCTCGGGGGGCGGCCTTCTGGCGGACAGCGGCGGGTCATACGAGACGTTCCAGGATAATATTCTGGTGAATCCCGGAGGATATGGGGTGGGTGCTGCAAGCGGTACGAATATTAATATTTTGGGCAATGAGATTTATGCCTCGACGAATTCCATTAACAATAACGGTATATATGTATGGAATGAATATTCAGGATCCTGCGGCAATATACTGGTAGATTCCAACCTGGTCAACTATGACAGTCGTAGTGGTCAGCCTGTATCGATTTTTGTCCAGGGTAATTGTCAGTCTACCGTCGTTGGACCCAATAATGTGTTTCCAGACCTCAATATAACGTCGGACATTTTACCGGATCGCCTGTTATATC
>PMUF01000135.1 GCA_003167015.1 Chitinophagaceae bacterium
GCGCTGTGGTCGGGCAGGACAGAAATGCGGGTCGCGGGTTTGGCTACGGCCGCCTCTACGGGCAAAGCTTTTTCCCGTATGACCTGGCGGGCACTCTTGTCTTCCCGCATCCCCTGGAAAGAAGGATGACGCATGACACCGTCTTCCGTCATTTCGCGAAAGGCGACTTCTCCGACCAGCACAGGTTTGAGCCAGACTGCCTTTGCCGCGGGGGGATCGGGGCGAAATCTCGAGGGTTTGTTGACATCCGGCGTGGTGCCGAATGGGCTGGCCTTCCGGACCAGGGGTTTGAATTGACGCATCATGTCCTGTTGCAACTCTTCGGTGAACCCGGTGCCGACCTTGCCGGTATATTGCAGGTGGCCATTTTCGAAAACCCCTACCAGCAGGGAGCTGAACAGTTTGGATGTTCCCTCGTTGCGGGTATAGCCACCGATGACAACCTCTTGCCTGCTGACGGTCTTGATCTTCAGCCATTCCCTGGTGCGGGCGCCGGGGACGTAAAGGCTGTCCGTTCTTTTAGCCATGATGCCTTCGAGACCCAGTTTTTGAGCTGAGGCAAAGAATTTGGTGCCGCTGGTTTCGAAGCTGTCGCTATAGCGGATGATGGCTTCGGCAGGGACGATTGATTGCAGCCTGGCTCGTCGCTCCGATAAGGGCAGGCCGGTCAGGTCGCGGCCGTCCAGCCACAACAGATCGAAAACATAATAGAACAGTGAGCCGTCGGCCTCGCTACGCCAGTTTTGCAGTTTATTGAAATTGGATTCACCTTTGTCGTTCAGCACGACGAGTTCGCCGTCGACGAGGGCATTGATTTTCCATTCTTTCAGCGCATTGAGTACGGGATAATATTTATCAAAGGATTTGTCGTTACGGGAGCGCAATTCCACTTTATCCTTTTTACAGTAGGCGAGGGCGCGGTAGCCGTCCCATTTTATTTCGTAGGACCATCCTGCGTCGTCGAAAGGCTGGTCGACGAGGGTGGCGAGCATGGGGGAGAGGTCTTTGGGCATGGGCGCTTTGGGGGTGGCGGCAGGGATGGTGGGCTTGCGGGCAGGTTTCCCGGCAGGTGTGGCGGCGGCTTTGCGGCCGGCGGCGGAAGCTGTGGCTTTGCGATTACTTTTCCACTGCCGGGATTTTGGGCTGCCCTCGATTTGTTGCAGGGTCTTTTTGGAGACGACCGATTTGTCTTTGTCGGTGACGGGCTTGTCCGAGGCGTATTTGTCGCGATGTTTGATGAGCAGCCAGGAACGATCGCCCCGGCCCTTCGTTCTGACGAGTGCGAACTCACCTTTGAGCTTGGTTCCGTTCAACCGGAATTTGAGGGAGCCATCCCGCAGCTCTTTCCGGAGGATTTTTTCCTGAGCCGCCTTCGTTGTATCCTTCTCGTCGAGGGATTCATAAGTCCCTTCGTCCCAAACCATTACTGTTCCTGCGCCATAGTTTCCTTCCGGGATGATGCCTTCGAAATCCTTGTAGTCGAAGGGATGGTCTTCCACCTGCATTGCCAGCCGCTTATCGGCGGGGTTGAGGGAGGGGCCTTTCGGGACGGCCCAGCTTTTCAGCACGCCATCCATTTCCAGCCTGAAATCATAATGCAGGTGGGAGGCCGCATGTTTCTGGACCACGAATCGCAGGGATTGGGGGTTGGGTTTGCCGCCCTTCGGCTCGGGGGTGTCGCTGAACGACCGCTTGTTCTTGTATTCTTTCAGTGCCATATAGTGGGGATCAATGTTATTCCCTGGAAAAGGCGCAAACCCGATGCCACGGATAGTTCCGGCCCGGCTTTTGCGGGAAACACTACAAAATATTCATATGTCAACGGACAAAAAAGGTACGAAAAAGCACGATCCTGCATCTAAGGCGTATGAGCAGGCAGAAAAAGATATCCTTCATGATCCCGAGCTCAGCGATTCAGATCCCACTGACGACCTGGATGAAGGAGAGCTAGCCCAAAAAGATAATTCGGATGAGGAAGCGCTGGATAATCTTGAACGGCCTCGCCATCATTCCGGCAAGGGCAAGGAAAAATAAAAGACCGATCCTTCTCCTTCTTTGCTTTCCACTCCGATGTCTCCGCTGTGACGCCGGATGATCTCTTTGGAAATATACAAGCCGAGGCCCAGGCCGCCGGCGGAACTGTCGGAATTGGCCCGGAAATAGCGATTGAATATATCTTCCAGGTGCTGCGGCGGTATTCCGATACCGAAGTCCTTCACACTGACGATGGCCTGGCCTTCCGACGTTTTTACCTTCACTTCGATCCTGGTCGCGTCAGGCGAATATTTGACAGCGTTGTTCAGTAAATTGATCATTACCTGTTCGATCTTTGCCCCATCCGCGGTAATGACCGGATCCCCGGCGGGCAATATCAAGTCGATCGAATGACCGGGATAGATCTGGCGAACGGTTTCTACGCCTTCACGGACCAGGGGCAGGAGGCGGCAGGCGATCATGTTATATTGTAGTTTACCGGCCTGGATCTTGGAGACATCCAGCAGATCGCCGATCAGCCGGTTGAGCTTGTTGACCTGCCTAAGAGCTTTGTCCAGGAAGTCACTGGCGACGCCGTTCTCCGCCTGTGCTTCCATCAATTGGAGGTATCCCTTGATGGTCGTCACGGGGGTGCGTAGTTCGTGACCGGCAATGCCAATAAACTCGTCTTTTCGGGCATTGAGCATCCTTATTTCTTCCTGCGCTTTCACCTGTTCCGAGATATCCCGGGCTATTTTGGACGCCCCGATGATGGTACCGTCGCCTGCTTTGATGGGTGAGATGGTCAGGGAGATCGGAATCAACCTGCCGTCTTTTGTCTGTCTCAGGGTTTCAAAATGCTGTACTTTCAAGCCTTTACGGATACTGTCGATGATCATCTGCTCTTCCTGCTGTCTGTCATGAGGAATGAGCAGTGAGATATGTCTGCCGATCACCTCTGCTTCATCGTAGCCAAACATCCGCCGGGCGGCCTCATTCCAGCTGGTGATGATCCCTTCGAGGGTCTTGCTGATGATGGCGTCTTCCGAGGAGTCGATGATGGCTGCCAGCATAGCCTGCTTTTTGATCGCGTCACGGTAGTCAATATCTTCTGACCAGGATTCTGTTACCATATGGTTTTGTGGGGAAAAGTGGTGTAATCAATCATTAAAAGTAGAACAAAAGGTCCGAACCCCCTATATTTGCGATTTCCCTAATTTTATCTATTCATGCCGTTACTCGAAAAGCATCTGGTTGTCAAGCGCTCCACGCTGAAAGGAGCTGGTAAAGGATTATTCACTACGAAGGATATTCCGAGAGGCACAAAGATCGTAGAATATAAAGGAAAGATCACTACCTGGAAGGAAGTGGACGACCGTAAAGGCCTGAACGCCTACATTTATTATGTGACCCGGGACCACGTCATCGATGCGAGGACGACCAGGGAAGCGCTTGCGCGGTATGCCAATGATGCCAAGGGGCTTCTTAGGATCGACGGTATTACCAATAACTGCACCTATATCATCGAGGGAGTTAAGGTATATATCAAGGCTATGCGCCATATCCCGGCGGGCAGCGAACTGTTGGTCGGGTACGGCAAGGAATACTGGGATATCATCAAAGAGAACTGGGGCGTGAAATAGGCGGCGACCCGCCGTAGCCGGGGGCTGCGATCACTTTCCCAACAGGGACTTCGCGCGGCTGACGACATTCTCCACGGTAAAGCCGAATTCCTTATACAGATCTTTTGCCGGCGCCGACTCCCCAAAGCGGACCATGCCAAGCACATCGCCTTCGTCGGTGACGTATTTATGCCAGCCCATCGGCGAAGCCGCTTCCACCGCCAGTCTCTTCTTCAACCCTTTTGGCAATACCCGCTGTTTATAACTGTCATCCTGCAACTCGAACAATTCCCAGGAGGGCATGCTGACCACTCTGGCGGCAATGCCAAGGTCTTTCAGCTTTTGCTGGGCCTGCAGAATGAGGCTTACCTCCGACCCGGTGGCGATGAGGATCATCTCCGGTGAACGGTCAGGTTCGGAAAGGATATACGCTCCACGGCTGAGGTCGTCTGTGCTTTTATATTGGCCTGGTTCGATGATGGGCAGGTCCTGCCGGGTGAACACCAGGATAACCGGGCCGCCCTGGTGTTGCAGCGCCATCTTCCAGGCTTGTGCCGTTTCGTTGGCATCGGCCGGCCGGATGAGCGTGATATTCGGGATCGATCGTAGAGAGGCCAGTTGTTCTACCGGTTGATGGGTAGTGCCATCCTCGCCCAGGCCAATGCTGTCGTGGGTATAGATAAAGATCGGTTTGATCTTCATGATGGCGGCCAGTCTGATCGGTGGTCGCATATATTCAGAAAAGATGAGGAAGGTAGCGCCGAAAGGGATCAACCCCGGGGTCAAAGCCATCCCGTTGAGTGCGGCTCCCATGGCATGTTCACGGATGCCGAAGTGGAAATTGCGTCCGGCCGGGTCGTCTTTTGAAAAAGAACCGTATGCCGGCATATTGGTCTCCGTGGAGGGAGACAGGTCCCGTGCACCACCGATCAACCCGGGTAATGAGGCGGCGATGTTGTTCAGCACTTTTCCGCCAGCCACACGGGTAGACATCTGGCCATTTTTGCCGTCCGTGCTTTTGAAGGACGGGATCTTCTTTTCCCATCCCTGTGGCATTCGGCCGGCGAGGATGGACTCGTATTCTGCCGCCAGGTCGGGGAATTGTTGTTTATATGCTGCAAAAAGCGTCTTCCATTCCTCTTCCAGCGGGCCTCCCTTTTCGCCGGCCTGCCGGTAATATTCCAGCACTTTACCGGGCACGACAAAGGATTCGTCGGGATTAAATCCAAAGAATTGTTTGACCAGCCTGACTTCATCCACGCCGAGCGCCGAACCGTGCGCGGCGGCGGTATCCACCTTGTTGGGGCTTCCATAGGCAATATGCGATCTGATCTTGATGAGGGAAGGCCGCGTGGTTTCATCCTTCGCGCGTTGTACGGCTTTGGAAACTGCGTCGATGTCGTTCGCGTCTTCCAGCACTTGTACGTGCCAGTTATAGGCTTCAAATCTTTTGGCTACATCTTCGTCGAAGGTGATGTTGGTATTGCCTTCGATCGAGATGTGATTGTCGTCGTACAGGTAGATAAGATTGCCCAGGCCCAGATGGCCTGCCAGCGAAGCGGCTTCACTGCTGACGCCTTCCATCATGTCGCCGTCGCCGCAGATGGAGTAAATTTTATAATTAAAGAGCTCGAATCCGGGCCTGTTGTACCGCGCGGCGAGGTGTCGCTGGGCGATCGCCATTCCAATGCCGTTGGCAAATCCTTGTCCCAGGGGGCCTGTGGTGACCTCGATACCGGGCGTCAGGCCATATTCGGGATGGCCTGGTGTTTTGCTATGCAGCTGCCTGAATTGTTTGATATCGTCCAGTGTCAATTGGTAGCCGGTGAGGTAGAGATAACTGTATTGCAACAGGCAGGCGTGCCCGTTGGATAGGACGAACCGGTCCCTGTTGGGCCATGCGGGATCAGCGGGGTTGTAGCGCATGTGCCGGGTCCAGAGGACGTGGGCCACGGGCGCCAGGGCCATCGGTGCTCCGGGATGGCCGGAATTTGCCTTTTGTACTGCATCTGCAGCCAATATTCTCACGGTATCGATGCCCAAATGTTCGATATCCTTTGGTATATCGCCAGCGACTGCGGGCCGGCTAGTTGAGGTAGTAGTTGACATATACGCAAGATCGCGAAAAAATCATGCCATTCAGCCAGGGTAGACCAAATAATAAAGAAAAAGTAATTAGGCTGGGTGGGGGTCCGGGGCAATCAGGCCAGGTGATCCATTGGTTCGGGAGTCCCCAGTTGTGGAATAATGACCCCGCCACGCCGCCGCACGACATCCTGACCTGAGGGGATAGCATCGGAGCCGGCGTTCTTCGCCTGGCGTTTGGGAATACGGCGGTAAAAATCAGTGGACTTCCACATACCGTCTCCCATCCATTTTCTCAGCAAAAAAGTGACGCCGGCGAGATACAGCACGCAGCAGGGGACCCATAAGATCAGCCCTGCCCATTCCTGGTCGGTTTTTGAAATGGCGGACCCCGACCCGGTGAGGGAGTAATAATGTCCCGGGGTAGCGAATTCGATGAGTACGCCCAGGATGGAACAGCAAAGGCAGGCCGAGGTCAGGTAAAGGATCGCTTCGGCTGGTGGTAACCGGTGTGAGGTAAAGGGGCCCGTCAGCGGCCAGCAAAAGAGGATGCCTGCCATGAGGAGACTGCCCGAATGCAGGAAGGCCAGGAAATGCAGGTGACCATGACCGAAACGATCTTCCGCTGCCACCAGGGCGTTGAAGACGGAAGGGATATGCCAGAGCCATATGAGGCCCATCCCGATGATCCAGTTGGCCCATGGGATGGCCGTCAGCCGGCGGGATACGTTATAAATCAATCCACCGCCGGTAGATCGTTCCGGTAAGGACAATACGAATAACGGAGCAGTAATCAGCACGAGAAGGACATGGCCGACCATATATGAGCTGAAAATGAGATGTTTATGCGGTAGAAAGGAGAATTCTGCCAATAGCATGCTGACTAAAGCCGGGACTAATAAAAAGAGCCTCGTATAATTACGTTTTTTCATGACAGGTGTTGAATTAAGACTGATCCGATAACTTACTATACAAAATGTCAGA
>PMUF01000154.1 GCA_003167015.1 Chitinophagaceae bacterium
TTCGGACGAACTATGCCAAATCCCGCCTCAATCTTCGCAACGAGGAATTGCAGCGCGACCAGGACAACCTGACGCTCAAACAGAATATCTACCAGGCGTATACAGCTGCCGTAACGGCCCTGCAGAAATTCGAAGCCAATAAGATAACCCTGGCCGCTACGCAAAAGAGCTACGAATACGCACAGAAAAGATACAACGTCGGCATGCTCAATACCATCGACCTGCTGACTAACCAGAACAACTTTTTCAATGCAAAGATTAACCTGCTTTCCTCTCAGTTCGATTATGTGTTCAAGATGAAAGTGCTGGAATTTTATAAAGGACTGGGAATAAAATTATCAAAAGAATAACCTAATCATGAATAAGCAAGTACTTCGGATCATTATAGGCGTCATCTTACTTGTCGTGCTGCTGGTCGTGCTGAAGAAGGCAGGCGTGCTGGGTAAGGAGGATGGAATAAAGGTGTCGGCGGAAAAAGCCGCCAGGCGAAATATCACGGAAATAGTCACGGCCAGCGGTAAGGTCTACCCGGAAAAAGAGGTGAAGATCAGCCCTGATATCTCCGGGGAAGTAGTGGATCTGAATGTGGTGCAGGAAGGCGACAGTGTACATAAAGGGCAGTGGCTGGCCAAGATCTATGCGGATATATACACCACTGAGCGCGATCAGGCGGCTGCGCAGATGGACCAGCAGGAGGCTTTGGTCTCTAATATGTCCGAACAGCTGCCGGGTCTCAAAGCTGCCATGGATGCCGACAAGCGGGCCCTCGACAGGGAAAAGCAATTACTGGATCAGAAAGTGGTCTCGCTGTCGGAATATGAAACTGCCGAAAGCACCTATAAATCCGCCCTTGCATCTTATATGGCCGCGCTGCAAAGCGTAAAAGGAAACAAAGCCGGCGTAGCCAGCGCAAGGGCCAACTTGCAGGTCGCCGCCAAGAACCTTAGCCGCACCACGGTTGTTTCGCCGATCGACGGTGTTGTCTCGCTGCTGAGCATCAAAAGAGGAGAAAGGGTCGTCGGCGCCTCCATGATGGCGGGCACCGAGATGATGCGGGTGGCCGATATGAGCAAGATCGAAACGATCGTCGATGTCGGGGAGAACGACATTCCTAAAGTACACCTGGGTGATACGGCACTCGTCACGGTCGACGCTTACAATAACCGCAAGTTCAAGGGTGTTGTTACCCAGATTGCGAGCAGCGTTTCTACTGCCACCGGCTCTACGACGACCGTCTCCACCAATGACGTCACCAATTACAAAGTGCATATCCGGTTATCGCCGGATTCCTACAAGGATCTCATCGATCCTGCCCACCCCAAGAGCTTCCCCTTCCGGCCGGGGATGAGCGCCAGCGCAGACATCCAGACACGTACCCATCCCGGTGTACTGTCCGTTCCCATCAATTCCGTCGCCACCCGCGAAAAAAATACCGATAATGCCGTCCTCGGCAATAGTGACGCATCCGACAACGGCGACAACAATAAGGCCGATACCCGGCCTGTAGCCTCCGGATCGGACGACCTGGATGAAGTGGTGTTCGTGCTTCAGCCGGGCGATACCGTTAGAAAGGTTAAGGTCCATACGGATATCCAGGATATCAATTATATCGAGATCGTAGATGGATTGAAAGAGGGTGACCAGGTGATTACCGGACCTTACAGCGTGATCAGCAAGACATTGAAGGGAGGGCAGAGGGTTAAGGTGGTACCCAAGGACAAGCTGTTCGAAGGGAGTAACAAGAATTAATTCATTTTTTCCGGAATCCGAAAATCGATTCTGCATGCGTTTTGGAGTGATAGGCAGCGGTAGTTGGGCCACGGCGCTGGTCAAGATCCTGACAGATAACGGGCATCGGGTCCACTGGTGGGTACGTAACGAGGCCAGTATCCGGCATATCCAGACCCGTCATCATAACCCGCAGTATCTTTCTTCCGTCTATTTCGATACCAGCCTCCTGTCGCTCAGCAGCCAGGTGCAGAACGTGGTGGCCGCTAGCGATTGCCTGGTGATGGCCGTTCCGTCGGCCTACACGTCCGCCTCCCTGGAAGGACTGGACCGAAAAGCGCTGCAAGGTAAAAAGATCCTTTCCGCCATCAAGGGCATCCTTCCTGAACACAACCTGTTGCTGAATGAATATCTCAACAGGGAATTCGACGTGAACCTGGCTGATTATTTTACCATCATGGGACCCTGTCATGCTGAAGAGGTGGCGGCAGAAAAACTATCTTACCTGACCTTTTCGGGACTCGATGAAGCGTTGACCCGGGAACTGGCGGCATGTTTTGCAACCGAATATCTCAATACCGTCATCAATGGGGATGTTTACGGCGTGCAGTTTGCCGCTGTGCTGAAAAATATCTATGCCCTGGGAGCAGGCATCGCCCATGGATTGGAATATGGGGATAATTTCCTCAGCGTGCTGATTGCGAACTCTTCGGAGGAGATGGCCGGATTTCTGCGAAAAGTCACGGCGCATCCCGCCAACTATACCGCATCCGTCTATCTGGGTGACCTGCTGGTGACCTGCTATTCTCTTTACAGCCGCAACAGGACCTTCGGAAACATGATCGGCAAAGGATATTCTGTCAAGGCTGCCCGGCTGGAACTCAACATGGTGGCGGAAGGATATAATGCCAGTAAATGTATCTATTTGATTAACAAGGAAATAAAAGCAGAAATGCCTATTGCCGGCATGATTTACCGGATTTTGTGGGAAAATGTTAATGTTACCATTGGAATGAAACAAATTGAGCCGTACCTTGTCTAATAAGTAAGACCACAGCTTCACGGCCGATGGTCGAACAAAAAAACGATTTTATGCCACTCTCCTTCCAGGGATTCGGACCTATGGCCATCATTGCGATGGTGCTCATCCTGTCGATAGCTCAGGGGGTTCAATATTTAAAGAGCCGCCACCGGCATCATTAATGCCGGCATCCGCCGGGTCGAAGAATAAATCCGCCGCTATTCCATCCGCCAGTAATTTGCCCTCCGTCGTCAATGCCAGCGCTGTCGTCATTTTGCCTTCCTTAATATACCGTTGGGCTCTCGTTTCCACATCCCGGGCTGCTTCCGGCCCGAAACGTGCGGCAATATGGGCCATATCCATGCCTTCCATGGTACGCAACGAGATCATAATATACTCATTGAGCTGCTGCACCGGGGTGAGTACCTCTCTTTCGGCAATGGCGGAATCCGCCGCAGCCCCCAGTGCCGCGATATATTTCGCATTGTTCGCGACATTCCATTGACGTGACACCCCATCATAAGAATGAGCCGAAGGCCCCAGCCCAAGATAGGTTTCTCCCCGCCAGTAAGAAGAATTATGCCGGCTGCGATGGCCCGGCAAGGCAAAATTGGAGATTTCGTAGTGCTCATACCCCGCCTGATCCATCCAATCCATCAGTAAAAGGAACTGCCGGGCCTGGTCGTCCGGACTTACGTCCTGCCGGCGATGACCGCGGATCAGGGTATCCAGCGCAGTCCTGGGCTCTACAGTCAGGGCATAACAGGAAAGATGCGGGATCTGCAGGGCGACAGCCTGCTGCACATTCTCCTGCCAGTGATGGTCCGGCAAGGTAGGGCCGCCGTAGATCAGGTCGATACTGATATTATCGAATCCCTCTCCCTGCGCCATCCGGATGCATTCAATGGCCTGTTCGGCACTGTGTGCGCGGTTCATCCATTGCAGGTCCTCGTTGAAAAAGGACTGGATGCCGATGCTCAGCCGGTTGATCCCGGCGGCGCGCCAGGCTCGTATCGTCGCGGCCTGCGTCATATCATCCGGATTAGCCTCCATAGTGATCTCGGCCGCCGGATCAAGGATAAAGGTTTCCCTCAATTTATCCAGGATAGCCCGCAGTTGCATCGGCTCCAGGAGAGAGGGCGTGCCGCCGCCGAGATAGACTGTCGCTACCCGCTCCTGACCGATATAATCTTTGCGTTTGCCCATTTCTTTCAATAAAGCGGGGATAAAATCGTTTTTACCCTTCAAAGACGTGGAAAAATGAAAATTGCAGTAGTGACAGGCCTGCCTGCAAAAGGGAATATGAAGATAAATGCCTGCCATCCGATGGGTTTTAATTATAGTAAAATTAATCAACATTAACTTGCGGGGGACAGAATGGTAAAGGGATACTGTTGCCGGCTGCTTTTGATCCTGTTGTTGAGCCCGTTCAGCGGTTGGGCCCAGTATGTCCTGCACATTGTTCCGGTCGATAAAGATTCACTGTTTGTCGGGAAACGGCTCGGGCTGACGACGACTTTCAAGTCCCGGGATTTATGCACGCAATATGTATACACCATCCTACCCCTCCTCCAGGGTAAGGGATATGTGGCGGCGTCCATTGACAGTATCACCTATGGCGATAAGAGCGCCAGGCTTCGCCTGTACGTAGGGGACGCCTGGCGTTGGGCGCAGATCGACATCAGGCATACGGACCCTACCCTGCTGTCTGCCGTTAACTGGACATCGAAGACCTTTGCCGACCGGCCCATGGACATGCATCAATTCCAGGTCCGCCAGCAATTGATGCTGGATTATATGGAAAATAACGGCTACCCTTTTGCGAAAATCAGCCTGGACAGTATCGTACTGAAAGATTCCTCCGTGGTATCGGCGGTCCTGCGTGTAGACAAGGGGCCCCTGTATAAGATCGACAGTATCCGTATATACGGCACTGCCAGGATCTCCAACCAATTTCTCCAACGCTACCTCAATATACCCAACGGCTGTCTTTACCGGAAAGACCGCCTGCAGGCCATTACCAAAAAACTACTGGAGCTGCCCTATGTGCAGGAGCAGCAGCCCTGGAATCTGACCATGCTGGGCGAAGGGTCCGTGGTCAACCTTTATCTCAAACCGAAAAAGAGCAGCCAGCTCGATGCGCTGGTAGGCTTCCTTCCCAGTGATGATCCTGCGGTCGGAAACAAGGTGGTGGTGACGGGCGAGGCGACCATCAACCTGCAAAACGCACTCGGCGGCGGCGAGACCATGCAGCTGGACTGGCAGCAGCTGGAGGCCGGCAGCCCGCGGCTGGATATATTGTTCCAGCAGCCTTATATTTTCAATACGCCTTTTGGTCTTAATGCTTCCTTTGACCTCTATAAACAGGATTCTACCTACATCGACATTAACCTGACCATCGGCGCCCAATACACGATCTCCGACAATCAGAGCGGCTCAGTGTTCATCCAGGCGGCTTCTTCCAGCCTGCTGAATATCGACACTGCCGAGATCATCGCCGCCCATGCCCTGCCTGCAGAGGCGGACATCAGCAGCTTAAGCCTGGGCGTTACCTATGATTTTAATAACACCAACTATCGCTTTAATCCGCGAAGAGGCAATGAATTCCATCTTCTCGGCTCCGTAGGAGCGAAAACGGTCCACGAAAACTCAACTATCGTTCAGCTGCAGGACCCGAATGATAGCAGTTTCAACTTTGCCTCTCTTTACGATACGGTAAAACTGCATTCCTATCAATACCTGGCCAAGCTGGCCGCAGCCCACTATTTTCCGATCGGCCGGGCTGCCACGCTCAAGCTGGGACTTAGCGGCGGCGTTTACAGCAGTCCCAATACCTATCGCAATGACCTGTTCATGATCGGAGGCTATAAACTATTGCGCGGATTCGACGAACAAAGCATTCTGTGCTCTGAATATGCTGTCGGCACGCTTGAATACCGTTACCTTACCGGGCTGAATTCTTTTTTGTTCGCCTTTACGGATGTGGGATGGGCTGCGAACACTGTACCGGGATATAACCTGAACAGCATGTTTATCGGCACCGGCGTGGGGATGGCATTCGACACAAAGGCCGGGATTTTCAATATGTCTTTTGCGG
>PMUF01000498.1 GCA_003167015.1 Chitinophagaceae bacterium
TAATTCAGCAACAGCTCCAGGCCACTCACGATCACACTCTGGGTATGCTTATCGATAGGCCGTAAATACTCTCTCGCGATGTGATCGACACAGTCCTTGATGATCGTGGCTTCCTCCTCCGAAATATGCAGCGCTTCATTGACCTCATAATGGAAAAAGGAATACTCGTGCATCTTCTTGCCCAGGCTCGTCCCATGCAGTAGATCCGGATGAAAAAACAAGGCCCATCCTTCCTTTACATGGACATCGGGGCCAGCCCCAAGTACCTGGCCCGGCGCCGTGAACATCAGTGACCCCTCCCTGAAATCGTATTGGCTCTTGCCATAAGATAGAAGACCATCGAACTTTTTGCAGGAGATCGTATAAAACCCGAACCGGTATAATGCATCGGTCTTCGGCCGTTTGGCATAAAAATCCTCATGGTCGATGACGCTGACCAGGGGATGCCGCGGCGGCGAATACTGTACCAACGTATGCAAATCGGCGATGGATTCAATCTCGATATAAGATGGGGCTGTTTTTTTCATCCGGTGCTAAAATTAAGAAAAAAGCGTCTGGCCTATGATCATCTTTTTAAATGCCACATCCTCCGTTTGCCGCCGGGCCTCCAGCAATGGCGCCGCCTCATGTCCCACAGGATAACGCAGCGTC
This sequence comes from Chitinophagaceae bacterium, assembly GCA_003167015.1. Lineage (GTDB taxonomy): Bacteria > Bacteroidota > Bacteroidia > Chitinophagales > Chitinophagaceae > Puia. The sequence continues at coordinate 652 of PMUF01000498.1, forward strand.
TCGGTACCATCCGTGGCGGCCTTGAAAATAGCATCCGCTACCTCGCCGATGTTTTCGGACATAGGCCATTTTGCCAAATTCTTGATGAACAGGTCGTAGGGTTCCCGGTAATCGCCCAGGTCGCCGACGCCGTAATAGCCCATTGATCGCCCGGAGAATTCTGTTTTATACCCCCCGGGTTCGACGATCTTTGTCCGGATCCCCAACGGATTCAACTCATATTGCAGCGACTCCGTCAGCCCCTCTACGGCAAATTTAGTAGCATGATAAAGCGTGCAGAACGGGAAGGTCACTTTTCCGCCAATGGACGATACATTCACGATCACCCCGGACCGCCGCGCCCGCATGCCCGGCAGCACAGCCTTGACGACATCGATCAACCCAAAGAAGTTAACCTCGAACTGCTGCCTGATAACGTCGTCGGACGCCGCTTCCAGCGCGCCCAGCGTACCGTAGCCGGCGTTGTTCACCAACACGTCTATGCCTCCGAACTTGCGGGTACCTTCCGTCACTGCCGAGTCGATACTGGCCTGATCGGTGACATCCAGCCGGGTCACCAGCACATCGCTCAACGCGGAAAGCGATGTCTCTTTTTCGGGGCTGCGCATCGTAGCAATGACGTTCCAGCCTTTCTGATGAAATAATTTAACCGTTTCTCTTCCGAACCCGGAAGAGGCGCCTGTGATCAATACTGTCTGTTTCATTTGTGTTAATTGTCACACAAAGGTCTCACCGTTGATCAGGCCCGGCTTATATCTTTCTTTGGAAGACTTATACATTTCTTAGATTTGCTCATAAAAGATTTGCTCGATGAAATACAAACTACTCGGACGCAGCGGCCTGAAAGTATCTGAACTATGCCTGGGAACCATGGGATTCGGCACCGAAGCCGGCTGGGGAGCGGACAAAGAAACTAGTTTTGCCATCATGGAAGCCTTCGCCAATGCCGGTGGCAACTTCCTGGACACCGCCAATGTATATAAACTAGGTACCAGCGAAAAGATCATCGGCGAGTTCATCGGGCAAAAAGACCGCGACTTCTTCGTCATCGCGACCAAGTATTCACTAAAAGACAATACCACCAACCCCAATGCCAGCGGCAATAACCGCAAGAACATGATGCGCAGCGTCGAACAAAGCCTCAAACGGCTGCAGACCGATTTCATCGACGTCCTCTACCTCCACATCTGGGACGACCTCACCCCCATCGACGAAATATTGAGAGGTCTCAACGACCTCATCCGCCAGGGCAAAGTAAACTATGCCGCGATCAGTGATACCCCTGCCTGGATCGTCAGCAAAGGCAATACGATGGCCGAGCTCATGGGTTGGAGTCAATTCATTGCCTTACAGGTAGAATATAGCCTCCTGCAGAGATCCCCCGAACGCGACCTCACCCCCATGGCCAAACACTATGGAATGACCGTCACCCCCTGGGCGCCCCTGGCCGGCGGCGCACTGACCGGAAAATATTTAAAAGGCGGACAAGGCCGAATCAAACCGGAAAGCAACCGCCGCGACGACAACAGCACCCGCATCACCCGCGAAGTCATCGCCATCGCCGAAAAGCTCGGCGTAGAACCCAGCCATGTCGCACTGCAATGGACCCGCCAGCAAGGCTTCGAATGCATCCCCATCGTAGGTGCGACGCGCCTCGACCAATTAAACGAAAACCTAAAAACAATCGACCTGACATTATCCGCAGAAGATCTGCAACGCCTCGACGCAGCCAGCACCATCGACCTCGGCTTCCCCGGCAAATTCTTCAAAGAAGAAGGCGTCCGTCAAAATAATTATGGAGGATTTTACGACCGGATCATCCCCCGGCCTTAAGCCCCTGAACCTAAATTCTTAATCTTTTCGTCTACAAAAGCAAGAACAACAGCAAATTCATGAACTCCGATTTCTTCCTCACCAATGATGTATGATTGATCCACCGCTTCGCCCAATGACAAAAACAGGTTCTTACCAATGACCTAATAACCTCTGAATGCCGCCCAATTGACGGATTGATCATAATACATGTCCTTATACCTGAAAAAAACATCGTTAAATTCCCATATCGATGTATCCTTATGCATTTCCCGCCGGGTAACTATGCCTTGATAAATTCCTTTTAACTTCTTTGCCATTTTCATATAATATATAGAATATTGAATGACATTCAATAGGTAAAATAAACCTAGTGCAAGAAAAAAATATCCAATACTACTTTTACTGTTTTTATCCCCTAAAAACATCCAACCCAATAAAACAATTACACCAGATGCAAGCAGATTCTTAACGCTTGTGTTAATGGGTTTCTTAAATCTTAATTTTAATACCAATTTGTACTGCTCCATGCTTCTTTTAGCATCGAATGGAATATCAAAGGTCATATAACAAATTTAGTTATTTACTAATAGCCCCCTCACTCAACCCCATTAAGAAACTCATGCAAGCTCTGCTCCTGCGGCAAATTAAGCTTTTTACGGATGCGGTACCGGCTCATCTCCACCCCGCGAACCGATATATTCATCAGCTGCGCAATCTCCTTAGAAGAAAGGTTCAGCTGCAAATAGGCGCAGACCTTAAGATCCGAGTTAGTCAGCATCGGATACCTCGTCTTCAGCTTCTGAAGAAAATCATTGCTGATCTCATTGAAATGTACAGCGAACTGGTCCCAGTTCGAACTATTTTTCTCAACCCCATGCAAAAGCTGTAAAGCGCTCTTCACATCATGATTATTCCCTGTCTTCTTATATAATTTTTTCAGCTCCTCCTTGACCCGGCTCAACGCATCCTCGCGCTCGACAAGATGCATGCTGGCGTCAGCCAGCTCTTTCTTCTTCAGCAGCACCTCCTGCGCCAGCTTCTCATTCTGCAGCTTGATGATCTCTTTCTCACTCTTCTCTATTTGCAGGTTATGCACGGCAATGATCCGGGCCTGCTCCTCCTCGAATGTCGCAAGCTGCCGCCGCAGCTTACGCGCCTGAGCGCGACGAACCCC